>NZ_JBSFNC010000160.1:0-19445 GCF_053586895.1 Amycolatopsis sp. NPDC003731
GCTCGGCCCGGTTCGGCTTGGCCCGGCCTGGCCCGGCTCGGCCCGGCTCGGCCTGGCTCGGCCCGGTTCGGCTTGGCCCGGCCTGGCCCGGCTCGACCCGGCCTGGCCCGGCTCGGCCTGACCCGGCTCGGCCCGGCTCGGCCTGGCTCGGTTCGGCCCGGCTCGGCCCGGCTCGGCCCGGGGCAGGCTGAACCGACCCTCGCCGGGCGGCCAGGCGGCCGGGCCCGGCTCGGCCGGCGAGCCGCCGATCGGCACCACCACCCAGCCGGTGACCGGCCCGACCACGACCAGCCCACGAGCCGCCGCGCCCCAACAGCGCACAACACCCCCGGGCAAGCGCCCCGAAACCGCCCCCGGCCTGGCCAACCACCCCCCGAACCGACCCTCCCTGGACCGCACCCGACCCGGCGCGGCAGGATCAACCCCCGGATGTGACGTGAGCGAGGAGGAGATCGTGGCCCGGCGTGAGAAGGGCGGCTTCTGGGTGGGGTTCGCCGCCGCACTGTTCTACCCGCTCACCGGCATTGCGCGGCGGGTCTACGTCGGGGCCGAGAAGATTCCGCGGCAGGGCCCGGCTCTGCTCGTCATGAACCACATCTCGCACCTCGATCCCGCCGTCGACGCCGTCTTCGTGCACCGGCAGAAGCGGGTTCCCCGGTTCCTCTTCAAGGAGAGCCTGCTGCGCGCGCCCATCCTCGGCCCGATCGTCGCCGGGTCCGGGCAGATTCCCGTCTCGCGGGGGTCGGCCGCCGCCGGGGACAGTCTCAAGGCCGCGCACCAGGCCCTCGAAGACGGCAAGATCGTCGTCATCTACCCCGAGGGCACCATCACCAAGGACCCGGCCGGCTGGCCGAAGGAGTCCTTCACCGGCGCCGCGCGGCTCGCGCTGCAGAACGACGTCCCCATCATCCCCGTCGCCCGGTGGGGCACCAGCCAGATCTTCAACGGCTACACGAAGAAGTTCACGCCGTTCCCGCGCAAGACGATCACCCACTCCGTCGGCGACCCGATCGACCTGTCCGCCTACCGCGGCGGCAACCCCCGCAGCGCCACGAAGCTCCGCGAGGTCACCAAGGTCATGATGGACGAGGTGACCCGGCTCCTCGCCGAGATCCGGCACGAGGAACCGCCCGCCGTGAAGCCGGAAGACCCCGCCTGATGCGCGCCGACGTGCAGCGGGTCACCGTGCTCGGGGCCGGCTCGTGGGGCACCGCCTTCGCCAAGGTGCTCGGCGACGCCGGCCGGGACGTCACCGTGTGGGCGCGCCGCGAGCAGGTCGCCGAAGACATCCGGGACCGGCACACCAACAGCGCCTACCTGCCCGGCGTGACCCTGCCGGAGAACATCACGGCCACCAGCGACCCGGCGGAAGCGACGAAAAGCGCCGAAGCCGTCGTCCTGGCCGTGCCCAGCCAGAGCCTGCGGGCCAACCTGACGGCGTGGCGCGGCCTGCTGCCGAAGGACGCCATCCTGGTCAGCCTCGCCAAGGGCGTCGAGCTCGGCACGCTCAAGCGGATGAGCGAGGTGATCGGCGAGATCGTCGGGATCGAACCCGACGAGGTCGTCGTCGTCACCGGGCCGAACCTGGCCAAGGAGATCGCCGCCGGGCAGCCGTCGGCCTCCGTGCTCGCCTGCGCCGACCACGAACGCGCCGTCGCGATCCAGCGGGCCTGCGCCAACTCCTACTTCCGCCCCTACACCAACACCGACGTCGTCGGCTGCGAGCTCGGCGGCGCCTGCAAGAACGTCATCGCGCTCAGCACCGGGATGGCCGCGGGCCTCGGCCTCGGCACCAACACGATGGCGACGCTCATCACCCGCGGCCTGGCCGAGATGGCCCGGCTCGGCGCGAAACTGGGCGCCGACCCGCTGACCTTCGCGGGGCTCGCCGGGGTCGGCGACCTGGTCGCGACCTGCTCGTCGCCGCTTTCGCGCAACCGCACCTTCGGCGAACGCCTCGGCCGCGGGGAGACCCTCGAACAGGCGCAGGCGGCCGCCGGCGGCCAGGTCGCCGAGGGCGTCATGTCGTGCTCGTCGATCCGGGCGCTCGCCAGGAGCCTCGGGGTCGACATGCCGATCACCGACGCCATGCACCGCGTCTGCCACGAGGGCGTCGACCCCCGCCAGGCCGGCGCGGAGCTGCTCGGACGGTCCCAGAAACACGAATGGTCCTGATCCGTGGGACGGCTTGACCGGGAAGGACGCGGCTGCGACTCTGTTCGCATGTTCGCGTACGCCATGTCCGAGTCGCGGGGCCGCCTGAGCCTCCACTCGTGCGTGCGCGCGTGTCGCTGTTGTCGGTGAACCCAGCCCCGGCCCAGCTCGACACCCTTTTCTTCCCGTGAGGACCCTCATGTTCGCCGTTCCGGACAACACCCTGCTGCGTCCCGAAAACCCCGCGCTGCGCCACCCGGTGCGCGTCGCCCTCGAGGTCGCCGCCGACCGCGACCGCTGGCGCCACCTGCTGCGCTACGACCCCGACGAGCGCTTCGCGACGCTGGTGTCGAAGGACGAGCAGCAGGAGGTGTGGCTGATGAGCTGGCTGCCCGGCCAGCGCACCGACCTGCACGACCACGCGTTCGCCAGCGGCGCGTTCACCGTGGTCGGCGGCCACCTGACCGAAGCCGTGGCGCGCCGCGCGCCGGACGGCCGCGCGGTCACCGAGCTGCACGCGCTGTCCGCGGGGCAGTCGCGGGTCTTCGGGCCCGGGTACGTGCACGAAGTCCGCAACGACGGCCCCGACCCGGCGATCTCCGTCCACGTCTACCGCGACGCCGGCCGCGCGATGCGCCCGTACCACCTCGACCCGGTCGAGGGCCCGATCCCGGACTGATCAGTCCAGGTCGCCGCGCGCCCGGAACTCCCGCTCGATGCGGGACCGGCCGGCCCCGGACGCCAGCAGGGCGTGCAGGAGGATGCGCGACTTCCGCGCGTCGAGCCAGCCCGCCATGGTCGCGCCCATCGCGATCAGGCTCGACTCCGAGCCGTGGAAGCCGTACGTCGAGCGCAGCGTGGGGCCCGCGCCCGTCCGCGAGGCGACGACCACCGGCAGCGACGGCACCAGCCGCGCGATCACGTCGGCCAGGCCCGACGACACGTGCCCCACGCCCGTCGCCGCGACCACCACGCCGCGCACGTCCGGCTGCGCGGCGGCGTGCTCCAGAAACGCGCCCGAGTCGTCCAGACCTGCCTCGACGATCGGGACCAGGCCGCCGAAGTCGTCCCCGGACAGGGACGGCAGCCGCGGCGGTGACGGGTGGAACCAGTGCACCGCGTGCTCGACGACCATGCCCAGCGGTCCCGCCGGGGCCGAGGAGAACGCTTCCAGGTGACTCGAATGCGCCTTCCGCACCCAGCGCGCGGCGTGGACGTCGTCGTTGAGCGTGACCAGCACTCCGCGGCCACGGCTGCGCGGATCGGCCGCGACGGTCAGCGCGTTGCGCAGGTTCGCCGGGCCGTCCGGGCTGAACAGGCCGGCGTTGCGCATCGCCCCGGTGACGACCACCGGGGTCTCCGACGGCCAGTGCAGGTCCAGGAAGTACGCCGTCTCCTCCAGGGTGTCGGTGCCCTGGACCACGACGAAGCCATCGGCGTCCTGGCGCAGGCCCCATTCGCGGCAGCGCAGCAGGGTCGCGAAGTCCAGCGACGCGCTGCCGATCCCGGCCAGCGTCTCGGCCAGGACGTCCATCGGCAGGTCGCCGAGCCCGCCGAGCAGGTCGGCCGCGCCGAGCCGCGGGACGGCCCCGCCGCCGTCGCCCGCCGGGGCCATCGAGATGGTGCCGCCCAGGGAGGCGAGAGCGATCAAAGGCATGCGGCCACCCTATTCAGCCGGTCTTGACCGCCTGGAGCGTGTAGCTCGCCGCCAGCCGCGAGGGCGTGTCCCGCAGCCGCCATTCGCCGGTGCCGTCGTCGTGGACCATCTGCCCGGGCCAGGCGTTCCACGGCACGCTGTCGTGCTCGGTGAACGCCGTCAGCGCCAGGCCGTGGTCCAGCAGGGCCGTGATGATCTCGCCCAGCGAGTGGTTCCACGAGTGGGTCAGGCCGTGCTCGAGCGGCCGGTCGACGGCGACGTAGGTCTCGGGGTCGTCGAAGACCAGCGGCTCGGCGTGCTCGAAGTACGGGTACCGCAGCACCGCCGGGTTCGCGGCCTCGTCGTGCGCCCACAGCATGGGGTGCCCTTCGCGGATGAACAGCCGCCCGCCCGGCCGCAGCAGCCCGGCGACCACCGCCGCCCAGCGCGCCGCCGACGGCAGCCAGCACAGCGCGCCGATCCCGGTGTAGACGAGGTCGAACCGGCCGGCGCCCAGCACGTCGACGGCGTCGTACACGTTGGCCTCGTGGAAGTCGACCGCCGCACCGGCCGCCTCGGCGAGCCGGCGCGCTTCGGCCAGCGCCGCGCCCGAGAAGTCCAGGCCCGTCATGGCCGCGCCCAGGCGGGACAAGGAAATCGTGTCCGTGCCGATGTGGCACTGCAGGTGGACCGCGCGCAACCCGGTGAGCTCGCCCAGGCGCGGGCGGTCGAACCGCACGACACCGCTCAGGTACGCGGGATCCCCGGCGAACCGGGCGAAGCCGTAGTCCGGCGACGCCGCATGCAGGACCGCGCGCTCGTCCCAGTTGGCCTTGTTGACCGCGAACGAATCCGTCACGACGTCGCCGCGCGCTCGGCGGCGCTGCGCAGCACGCAGAACTCGTTGCCCTCCGGGTCGGCCAGCACCGCCCAGCCCGTGCCGTCCGCGTTGCGGCGGTCGTCGGACATCGTCGCGCCGAGACCGAGGAGCCGCGCGACCTCCTCGTCGCGCGGGATGTCCGGCTGCAGGCACAGGTGCAGGCGGTTCTTCACCGTCTTCGGTTCGGGCACGCGCAGGAACAGCAGCGTCGTGCCGTCGTTCAGCTCGAAGCCCACCTCGTCGTCACCTGGCTGGTCGGTGTCCGGGATCGGCTTTCCGGTGACCTGGCTCCAGAACCGGCACAGCGTGTACGGGTCGGCGCAGTCGACGGAGACGTTCAGCACGGACGACGGCATGGCACTCCTCGAAGTCGGATGCCGTCGAGTCTGGCCCAGCCCCGCCGGGAGGGCGAACCGATTTACGACGCCAGCGCCAGCCCCGCCGTGCGGTGCACGCGGCGGCTGTCGTCGACGATGAGGATCTCGCAGTCCGGCCGGTCGGCCGCCCAGGTGATGCCCTCCGCGCCCATCGCGAACGCCGCCGTGGCCAGCGCGTCCGCCGTCACCAGGTCGCCGGCCACCACGGTGACGCTCATCAGGCCGGTCGCCGGCGTTCCCGAACGGCCGTCGAGGATGTGGGAGCCGCGCTCGTACGCCGCCGACGTCGCGATCGCACCGTTGCGCGACTCCAGGACCGCGCACACCGCCAGGGGCTGCTCGGGGTGGCGCACCCCGACCCGCCACGGACGGCCCGGCTCCGGCTCGCCCGCCGTGACGACGTCGCCGCCGGCGTTGAGGCAGAACGTTCCCGCGCCCTCGGCCTTGAGCATGTCGGCCGCGCGCTGCACCGCCCAGCCCTTGACGACCGCGCACGGGTCGAGGCCGCGCCCGGGCAGCCGCGCGCGGAACGCCCCGCCGGAGAGCTGCTCGTAGTACGCGCAGAGCTCCAGCACCTCCAGGAGGTCGTCGCTCAGTTCCGCGGCCGTCAGCTCGCCGCGGTCGTACCGGCTGACCTCGCTGTCCTCCTTGAACGGGCTGAACCGCGCGTCGACGTCCCGGAACCACGCGAAGACGTCGTCGACCACCTCCGCGAAGTCCCCCTCGTCCCGCAGGTCGAGGGAGATCGGCAGGCCCATCACCTGTTCGACCCGGGTGGTCATCTCTTGCCCCGCGCGTCGATCGCCGCCTGCAGCGAGGTCTTGTACGACTCGCTCGTCTCGGTCGCACCGGTCACCGTGTCGATGTTCGCGCTCTGCGCCTGCATCGCCGCCTCCTGCAGCTTCGGCAGCGCGGTGACCGCCCGCCCGTGGTCCGGGGCCTGCAGCAGCGTGATCGCGGTGAGGCGGCTGCCGGAGAACGTCACCTGGACCTGCACGATCCCGTACACACTGGACTCCGCGGTGCCCTGCGTGGTCACCACCCCGCCCGCCGGGTCCGAAGTGGACGGTCCGGGCGCCTTGTTGTCCGAAGAGGACGGTGACGGCGGTGTCGCCGACGGCGCCGTGGAAAGCGGCGGTGCGGTGATCGCGGGCGGTGGCGGCTGGGCGGCGGCGGTGTTCTGCACCGGTCCGGGTTCGAACCGCCAGACCGCGATGAACCCGGCGATCGACAGCGCGACGACGAAGATGGTCTTCTTCACAACGTTCCCCTAGGCCGCGAGACTGAAGCGTTCGGCGTGGACCTGGGAGTTCGGCACGCGCAGCTCGCGCAGGCTGCGCAGCACGGCCGAAGTCATCCCCGGCGGGCCGCAGACGAACACGTCCCGCTCGTGCACGTCCGGCACCATCATGTGCAGGTTCGCCGGCCCGAGCAGCACGCCGCGCGGGCCCACCGCCTGGTCCGGCCCGGTCAGCACGTTGACGACGGCGCCGCGCGCCTTGGCCAGTTCGTTCAGTTCCGGCAGCAGCACGGCGTCGGCCTGGTTGCGGACGCGGTAGAGCACCACGACGTGGCCGTCGATGTCCTCCAGCAGCGCGCGGATCGGCGTGATCCCGACACCGCCCGCCACGAGCAGCGCGTCGGGCCGCCGCTGGTGGATCGTCGTGAACGCGCCGTACGGGCCTTCGGCGAACACGCGCGTCCCGACGGGCAGGTTGCGCAGCCCGGCGCTCGACTCGCCGAGCGCTTTCGCCGTCAGCCGCAGGGAACGGCCGTCCGGCGCGGCCGACAGCGAGAACGGATTGGCCTGCCACCAACGATCCTTGGTCAGGAACCGCCACAGGAAGAACTGCCCCGCCTTGGCCGGCAGCTTGTCCAGGTGCTTGCCGGACATGTACACCGAAACGACGTCCGGGGATTCCGAAACCACCGCCGTGACGCGCAGCTGGTGGCGCAGGTTCCGCCAGAGCGGCAGCACGACGCGCCCGGCGAGCACGGCGGCGCCGGCCCCGAGCCACAGCGTCCACCAGTACGCCTTCGCCGCTTCCGTGCCGGCGAACGACTGGCCCAGCGCGATCTGGTGGGTGAACGCGAGCAGCACCGCGGCGTAGGTGTAGAGGTGGATGAAGTGCCACGTCTCGTAGGCGAGCCGCTTGCGCGCGAACTTCGCCGAAACGGCGCCGACGACGAGGATCACGGCGAAGGCGACCAGCGCCCGCAGGATGCCTTCGAGCGTGTTGGCCATCTCGACCAGTTCGTCGACGACGCCTTTGTCCGAAACCTCCGCATAGCCCATGGTGATGAACACCAGGTGCGCCAGCAGGGTCCACAGGAGCGTGAAGCCGGTCCACCGGTGCCAGGTGGTCAGCCGGTCCATCCCGAGCCGGCGGTCCAGCCAGGGCAGCCGGGCCACCAGCAGCAGCTGGAACGCCATCGCCAGCGCGCCGTAAAGGCCGGCCAGCCTGCCGATCGTGATCAGCACGTTCTGCGAAACCCCGGCCTGCACGAACAGGACGGTGACGGCGGCCACATTGGCGCCGAGGAAGAGGAAGAGGCCGGATTTCGCGGCGATCCGGGGGCGGATCGCCGGGCGCGCGGCCTCGACGGTCTGCGTCATGGTGCTCACACGGATCCCCCTTTGATTCGGTTCACAAGGCTAGCGTCGGCACCGAGCCTGTGGGGAGGCTTTGCCCCGACTGTCGGAATACTGTCGGCGGGTCCTCCGGGCACGCCGATCGGCGTGCGCCGGGAGATGATGCAGTGGTGCAGACCCCCGATCCCGTGCGCCTGCTCGTCGTCGACGACGAGCCGCACATCGCCGACCTCGTCGCCACCGTCGCCCGGTACGAGGGCTGGCAGGCGGTCACGGCCGGGACCGGCCAGGCGGCGCTGACCCGAGCCGCGGAGTTCGGGCCGGACATCGTCGTGCTCGACCTGATGCTGCCCGACCTCGACGGCTTCACCGTGCTCGACCGCCTGCGCGCAGGCGGCAACGCGGTGCCGGTGGTCTTCCTCACGGCCAAGGACGCGACGGCCGACCGGATTGCCGGGCTCACCCGCGGGGGTGACGACTACCTGGTGAAACCGTTCTCCGTCGAGGAGCTGATGGCGCGGCTGCGGGCGGTGCTGCGGCGCAGCGCCGGCGTCGCGCACCGGCCCGAAGCGCGCGGCGCCGTGCTGAAGGTCGGCGACCTGACCCTGGACGAGGACACCCGCGAGGTCCGCCGCGGCGATCTCCTGGCCGAGCTGACGCCGACCGAGTACGAGCTGCTGCGGTACTTGATGCGCCGCTCGCCCGCGGTGCTGACGAAGGCGCAGATCCTCGACCACGTCTGGGAATACGACTTCGGCGGCCGGTCCAACGTGGTGGAACTGGTCATTTCGCACCTGCGGCGCAAGGTCGACGCGGGTGACGGCGAACCGCTGATCCACACCGTGCGCGGCGTCGGGTACGTCGTGCGGCAGGCCCACCGGTGACGCGCGCGGTCCGCCGGTGGTACGGGGCGTGGCAGCGCACCCGCCTCGGCACCCGCATCACCCTCGGCCTCGGCGCGCTCGCGCTGGTCGTGTTCGCGGCCGTCGGCGTCACCACGGTCGGGATCATGCACGACTACCTCGATCGGCGGCTCGACGAACAGCTGTCCAAGAGCCAGAACACCCAGCTGCCGCTGCTGCGCGAAACGCACGGCTCGCCGCAGTCGGTGTACTCGTGGTACTCGGCGCTGTACCAGGTCCAGGGCGGGATCGCCGTCCCCGAACCGGGCGGACGGCTGCCCGGCGACGCCAAGCAGCTGGCGAAGATCGCCGCCGAAGCGGTGAACGGCGACGTCACCCGCACCGTCTACCTGCACGACGACGGCCCGTACCGGGTGCGCGCGTGCCCGGTGGACACCGATTCGGTGCTGCTGTCCGCCGCGCCGCAGCAGGACCTCGACGCCACGGTCCGGCAGCTGATCGCGGTCGAGGTCGGGGCGTTCGCGCTCGCGCTGGGCGTGCTGGTGGTCGTGGGACGGCTGGTGCTGCGCCGCGGCCTGCGCCCGCTGGCCGACATGGCCGGCACCGCGCACGACATCGCCTCCCACGACCTCACCGCCAACCCGGACCTGCCGGTGCGGGCGGCGGGCACCGGCGGCGGCGCCGAAGTCGAGGAGCTGCGGACGGCGTTCAACGTGATGCTGGCCCACATCGACACGTCACTGGCCGCGAAGACCGAGGCCACCGAGCGGCTGCGCCGGTTCGTCGCGGACGCCTCGCACGAGCTGCGCACGCCGCTGACGTCGATCCGCGGGTACGCCGACCTCTTCCGCTACGCGGCGGCGAACGAGCCGGCCGAGCGCGAGGCGCACCTGGCGAAGATCCGCGAGGAGACGGCGCGGATGACCGTGCTCGTCGACGACCTGCTGCTGCTGGCCCGGCTCGACGCGCGGGCGGCCGAGACGCCGTTGCGGCCCGAGCGCGTCGACCTGGCCGAGCTGGCCGGGGACGCGGCGGACGCGTTCGCCGCCGGCCGGCCCGACCACCCGCTGACCTCGGCGCTTTCGGCGGCGTTCGTGGACGCCGACCCGGTGCGGCTACGGCAGGTGCTGGACAACCTGCTGGCCAACGCGGCCGTGCACACCCCACCCGGGACGTCGGTGCACGTCTCGGTGGCGGCCTCGGGTGGTTCCGCCGTGGTGGAGGTCACCGACAGCGGGCCCGGCATCGCCCCGGCGGACCAGGAGCGGATCTTCGACCGGTTCTTCCGGGTGGACGACTCCCGCACCCGCGGCAACGGCGGCACCGGGCTCGGGCTGTCGGTGGTCCAGTCCTTGGTCACCGCGCACGGCGGCACCGTGGCGGTGTCCTCGGTGCCGGGCCGGACGACGTTCAGCGTGCGGTTGCCGCTCGCGCGGTGACGTGTTCCGGGGTGGTCCAGCCGGGGGAGAGGTCCGCGGACGGCTCGGGCGCGCCGTAGACGGTCCGCACCGGCAGGACGCCGGCCCAGGCGGTGTCGGCCTCGACGTCCTCCGGCTCGTCGTCCGGGCCCTCGGCGCGCATCTTCACCGACGCCTCGGCGAGGTCCAGCGCGAGCACGGACACCGCGGCGAACTCCTTGGCGTTGACTTCGCGCGCGTGCTCCCACGAGCCGGGCGCGAGGTGGTCGGTGAGCACCTTGAGGCCGTGCATCTTCGCTTCGGCGTCGAGGACCGGCTTGGCCTGACCGAGGATGACGGCGCTGCGGTAGTTCATCGAGTGGTTGTTGACCGAGCGCGAGTAGACGATGCCGTCGAGGAGGGTGACGGTCACGCAGACGTCGAGGCCGTGCGCGGCGGTGCGGAGGCTGGCGGCGCCGGTCGAGCCGTGCAGGTAGAGCGTGTCGCCGTCGCGGCCGTAGCCGGTGGGCAGGACCAGCGGCACCCCGTCGCGGACGATCCCGAGGTGGCAGATCAGGCCTTCGTCCAGGACGGCGTGCAGCGCGGAGCGGTCGGTGACGGCGCGGTGCTTCTTGCGGCCGAGCGTGGTGCGGGGCGTGGTCGACAACATGCGACCAGCGTCTCCCGGCATAGTGGCCTCGGAAAACGTCCACTTCTCGTACACTTGGGAAGTCCACTCTTTCGTCCGGGGAGGTTCCGTGTCCGACACCGCGCTCCCGGTCAGCCTCGACCGTTCGGCGGTGACGCCGCTGGCCGTGCAATTGGCGGACGCGTTGCGCGAAGCGGCGGCGAGCGGCCACCTGCGCGGCGGCGACCGCCTGCCGTCGACCCGGGCCCTGGCCGGCCGCCTCGGCGTCAGCCGCACGGTGACGTCGGCGGCGTACGAGCAGCTGCACGCCGAGGGCTGGATCGCCGGCCGGCACGGCTCCGGCACATACGTGACGACGCCGCCTTCTTCCACGGCTTCGTCGGTCCCGGTACCCGCGGTCGCGGCTCCCGAGGCGGCTTTGCCGTCGCTCCTGGACCTCGGCCCGGGCACACCGTGGGCGGCCGGGCTGGACCGAGCGGCCTGGCGCCGCGCCTGGCGGGCGGCGGCGGACCCGGAGCCCTTGGTCCGGGCGCACCGGGCGGGCCTGCCGGAGTACCGCGCGGCGGTGTCGGAGCACCTGCTGCGCCACCGGGGGTTGGCGGCGGGCTCGGTCCTGGCGACCGGCGGCACGACGGCGGCGGTGGTCGAGCTGGCGGCGGCGGTGCTGGAGCGCGGGGACGTCGTCGCCGTCGAAGAGCCGGGGTACCAGCGGGCGGTCCAGGCGTTCCTGCGGGCGGGGATGCGGGTGGTGGGAGTGCCGGTGGATTCCGAGGGGCTGCGGCCGTCCGCGATCCCTTCGGACGCCAGGGCGGTGTATTGCTCGCCGGCCCACCAGTACCCGATGGGCAGCAGGCTGAGCGCGGCCCGGCGGGTGTCGCTGGTGGAGCGGGCGCGCTCGTCCGGAATGCTGGTGATCGAGGACGACTACGACGGCGAGCTGCGGTTCGACGTGGCCCCGCTGCCGATGCTGGCCTCGCTGGCCCCGGACGTCGTGGTGCACCTGGGAACGACGTCGAAGATCCTCACCCCGACGCTGGGGGCGGGGTGGATGGTGGCGCCGGAGGCGATCACATCGGCGGTACTGGCGTACCGCGACCTGACGGGAACACGCCCGTCGCCGGCGGGGCAGCGGGTGCTGTACGAGTTCGCGCGGAACGGAGATCTGGGTCGTCACCTGCGGAAACTGCGCCGCGAGATGGCCGAGAGGCGCACGTTGCTGGCGGGGGCATTGTCGGGGGCGGGCATCCCGGTGCGGGGGGACGACGCGGGGGCCCACCTGGTGGTGCCGTTTTCGTCGGCGGCGGTGGAGGCATCGGTGATCGCTTCCGCCGAGAGGCGAGGGATCCGGCTGGACGGGCTGGCGCGGCATTTCACCGGGGAGCCTTCGGTGTTCGGAGTGGCGATCGGGTACGCGGGATGTTCGCGGGAGGCGTTGGTGGCGGCTTTGCCGACGCTGGTGGCGTTGCTGCGCTGAGACGCCCGCCGCCGGAGCCCAGCAGGAAAGACGTCACTGGCCGGAACGGGACGTTGACCCCGGACTTGCACCCCGCCCAGACCTGCCCGGCCACCCCGATCCGAAGCCAGCACGCGGACGGTGGTGCCGGGTCAAGGCACGCTTTCCCGCCTTGACGCGGTACCACCGGCCGTAGTGACAATCGCGGCTTCGGGGTGGTGGGCACCCGAGCTGCTCGTCGCCCAAAGCGACCCGAAACCGCCCAACTCAGCCGCACCTCCGGCAGAAACCCAACCGGCAGACCCACAGCAGCAGCGACCGACTTCGCCGAAGCCTCACTGGGGGAGGCCGAGCGGGGGAGGCCGAGCGGGGAGGAGCGGGGAAGGCCAAGCGGGGGAGCCGGGCGCGGGAGGAGCGGGGGAGGCCGGGCGGGGGAGCCTCACCTGGTGAGGTCGAGCGGGGGCGAGCAGGGAAGGTCGGGCGGGGGAGGTCAAGCAGACCCACCGACCCTTCGATGCACAAGACGTGCCACCCCCGTCACCGGTTGCGTTCACCGCCCACCACGCCCCACCCACCGCACCGGGCTCGGCTGTTCCCCGAGGTCACCGGGTACGGTGGCTCACCATGAGCGAGAAGATCCGGGTCGCCGTCGTGTTCGGTGGGCGCAGCAGCGAGCACACCATCTCGTGCCTTTCCGCCGGCAGTGTCCTGGCCCACCTCGATCCCGCGCGGTTCGAGGCCGTGCCCGTCGGGATCACGCGCGAAGGCCGGTGGGTGCTCGGCACCGGCGACTCCGCCCAGCTCGCCATCCGCGGCCGGGAACTGCCCTCCGTCGACGGCGGGCAGGGGCTCGTCCTCGCCGGGGATCCGTCCAGCCAAGGGCTCGTCGCCGTGGAACCCGGCCGGGAAAGCGCACTGCTCTCGCAGGTCGACGTCGTCTTCCCGGTCCTGCACGGGGCCTTCGGCGAAGACGGCACCATCCAGGGCCTCCTCGAACTCGCCGGCATCCCCTACGTCGGGCCCGGGGTGCTCGCCAGCGCCGCCGCCATGGACAAGGAGACCGCCAAGAAACTCCTGGCCGCCGAAGGGCTTCCGGTCGGGACCTACATCGGCCTCAAGCGCGATCAGTCCACTTTGGACGACCAGGACAGGGAAACCCTCGGTCTCCCCGTCTTCGTCAAGCCGTCGCGGGCGGGCAGCTCCGTCGGGATCTCGCGCGTCGCGGACTGGACCGGGCTCGATGCCGCCGTCGAACTCGCCCGCGCGACCGATCCCAAGGTGCTCGTCGAGGCCGCCGTCGTCGGGCGCGAGGTCGAATGCGGTGTCCTCGAATTCCCCGACGGCCGCGTCGAAGCCTCGCTGCCCGCCGAGATCCGCGTGCTCTCCGAAGACGAGAACGCCTGGTACGACTTCGAAACCAAGTACCTCGGCGACGACGCCGAACTCGACATCCCCGCCAAGCTCGACGACGCCCTCACCGAGAAGCTGCGCGCGATGGCCGTCGAAGCCTTCCGGGCGTTGGACTGCCAGGGCCTCGCCCGCGTCGACTTCTTCGTCACCGAAGACCACGAGCTGATCATCAACGAGGTCAACACCATGCCGGGCTTCACGACGAAGTCCGCCTACCCGAAGATGTGGGAGGTCACCGGCATGGACTACGCCACGCTGCTGACCACCCTCGTCGAGACGGCCATCGCCCGCGGAACGGGACTGCGCTAGGAGAACCGCAGCGGCCGCGGAGCCAGCTTCGCGGCCACCGCGTCCGAAATCGCCTGCAGCGGCCCGGTCCCGGCGCTGTCCGGCACCGTCAGCGCCGCGTAGACCTCGCGGTCCACCACGTACCACGTCGACGCGCCCTCGCCCGGCACCTGCAGCCACTGGACCTTGTTCACCAGCCGCAGCTGCGCCGTCGGCGTCAGCTCCGGGGGACGGTCGAGGCCGCACCGCAACACCACGGGATCCGGGGAACCCCAGGCCACCGTGGCGGGCGGCGCCGGGGACGCCAGCGCACGGACCTTCAAAGCCGTCCCGTTCGACGTCAGCTCGGTGGGCACCGCGCCGAGCAGCGTCGTGCAGCCCGGCGAACCCGCCGCCGGCGCCGGCACGGCGACCAACGGGAGCGGGCCTTCGGAATCCGCGGGGGACGGCCGGGTCAGCGCGAACACGGCGACGGCGACCGCCAAGGCCACGGCGAGCGCGGCCGCGGTGACGAGCACCACCCGGGGCGGCGCACCGGTGTCGGAGTCAGGCACCCGACCATGACACCACTGGTCAGAGATGGACCACCGGGCAGGTCAGCGTCCGGGTGATCCCCTCCACGTTCTGCACCTTCGCGACCACGAGCTGGCCCAGCTGGTCCACGTTGTCGGCGGCCGCGCGGACGATCACGTCGTACGGTCCGGTGACATCCTCTGAGCTGGTCACACCCGGGATGCTGGAGATCTCGGCAGCCACCGCGGCCGCCTTGCCGACCTCGGTCTGGATGAGGATGTATGCGTGGACCACGGCGCGCCCTTTCGTCGGGATCGAAAGCTCAAGGTAGGAACGTCTTCAGCAACGTATCGCCAGCTCACGGAAAAACATAGGGCATCCGACTATCGGTGATCGATCTTTGTCCCGGTAGAGAAAGCAGAGGTGACCGGTGTCACCGAACGACGGAACGGTCGCCGAGACCGGCGAGTTCGCGCTCATCCGAGCCGTCACCGAAGGACGGCGCCAGCCCCCGGGCACCCTGCTCGGCCCGGGGGACGACGCCGCCGTCGTCGCGGCCCCGGACGGCCGCGTGGTCGCCAGCACCGACGTGCTCGTCCAGGGCGTCCACTTCCGCCTGGACTGGTCCACGCCCGAGCACGTCGGGCGCAAGGCCGTCGCGGTCAACCTCGCCGACATCGCCGCCATGGGCGCCACCCCGACCACCGTCCTGGTCGGACTCGCCTGCCCGCCCGAGACACCCAGCGACGTCGTGAAGGGGCTCACCGACGGCATGTGGGCCGAAGCCGAACGCGCCGGGATCGGCGTCTCCGGCGGCGACATGGTCCGCGCCGACCAGCTCGTGATCAGCGTCACGGCGCTGGGCGACCTCGGCGACCGCGAGCCGGTGACGCGCTCCGGGGCCCGGCCCGGCGACGTCGTCGCGGTCAACGGGCGGCTCGGCTGGGCGGCGGCCGGCCTGGCCGTGCTCGGCCGCGGCTTCCGGTCCCCGGTCGGCGTCGTCAACGCCCAGCGCTGCCCGGAACCGCCCTACGAGGCCGGGCCGCGGGCCGCGCTCGCCGGGGCCACGGCGATGATCGACGTCTCCGACGGTCTGCTCGCCGACCTGGGCCACCTCGGCGAGGCCTCCGGGGTCGGCATCGACGTGCGCACCGCCGACCTCGACGTCCCCGCCCGGCTCACCGAGGTCGGCGCCGCCCTCGGCGCGGACCCCCTGGACTGGGTGCTCACCGGCGGCGAGGACCACGCGCTGGCGGCCACTTTCCCGCCGTTCACCGAGCTCCCGGACGGCTGGCGCACGATCGGCGTCGTCACCATGGCCGGCTCCGGGATCACCGTCGACGGGAAACCGTTTTCGCGAGAAGGCGGATGGACGCACTGGCGCTGATCTAGGCTCCGGAAGCGTGAGAATCGTTCCAGTCCCCTACGACCACCCCGACGCGGCCAAGCTCATGGCCGCGGTGCAGCAGGTCTACGTCGAGCGCTACGGCAGCGAGGACGCCACGCCGATGAGCCCCGCGGACTTCGACCCGCCGGAAGGCCTGTTCCTCGTCGGCTACCAGGGCGCGGAGGCGGTCGCCTGCGGGGCGTGGCGCGCCCACGACGGCCCCGCGCCCGACTTCCGCGACGGCGACGCCGAGTTCAAGCGCATGTACGTCGCCGATTCCGCCCGCGGCCGCGGGTTCGCGCGGATGATCCTGTCCGAGCTGGAACGCACGGCGGCGCTGTGCGGCCGCAAGCGCGCGGTCCTGGAAACCGGCACCAAGCAGCCGGAGGCCATCGCGCTCTACACGTCGTCGGGCTACGCCGAGATCCCGAACTTCGGCGTCTACAAGAACGAGCCGGAAAGCCGCTGCTTCGGCAAGGACCTCACCTCGGCGTGAGCTTCAACAGGGCCGCCGCGTGCGGCCGCAGGGTGGCCGCGACGTCCGTGCCGACGTCCTGGTGGGCCCACAGGTCGCGGACGGTCCACGACCCCGGGATCGACGCGGAGACGGTCGCGGTGGTGCTGCCGGTGTTGAGCAGCACCACCGCGAAACCGCCGTCGCTCAACGGTTTCCCCCACACCTGCCGGCCGGGACCCGCGGCGAGCCGACGTCCCTGGCTGCCGGCGAAGTCCTGGTCGACGCCGATCGCCTCGGCGTTGCCCAGCGTCGCGAGGTCGGTGTCGCTCAGCTTCGCCGGGTCGGTGCCGGCGAACAGCGGCGCGTTCAGCACGGCCCAGACGCTGAAGTGCGCGCGGGATTCGTCGGCGGTCAGCGTGCCGTTGCCGACCTGGAGCATGTCCGGGTCGTTCCAGCCGCCGGGGGAGCCGCTGTGCGCGGCGACCCCGGCCTGCTGGTCGATCGTCGCGAGCACCGAGTCCCAGGTCGGGACCAGGTCGTCGGTGGTGCGCCAGAGGTTCGCCACCGGCCGCGCCCAGGTCCAGGGGCTGGAGACGCCGTACTCGGAGATCGCGTAGACGATCGGGCGCGGCAGCGCGGCCAGTTCGTCGCGCATCTTCTCAAACGCGGCCTTCCGGTCGAGGCCGTCGACGGTGTCGGCGTTGCACCAGTCGTACTTGAGGTAGTCGACGCCCCAGCGGTCGAACGTCTCGGCGTCCTGGCGTTCGTGGCCGAGCGAGCCGATGCCGGAGGCCGGGTAGGCGTCGTTCGCCATCGCGCAGGTCCGGCTGCCGGGCACGGCGTAGATGCCGAACAACAGGCCGCGCGAGTGCACGTAGTCGGCGAGCTCGGCGATGCCGTGCGGGAACCGCTTCGGATCCGGCTGCAGCGAGCCGTCGGCGGCCCGGGCAGGTGCCTGCCAGCAGTCGTCGACGACGACGTACTCGTAACCCGCGTCCCGCAGGCCGGTGTCCGCCAGCGCGTCGGCGGCCCGCTTCACGACGTTCTCGGTGAGGTCGTAGCAGCGGACCTGGTTCCAGCTGTTCCAGCCCATCGGCGGCGTGCCGGCCAGGCCGTTCGCCAGGGCCGGCGTGGCGACGGGCAGGCTGAGCAGCCACGTCAGCACGACGAGGAGGAGCACGAGCGGGCTGGTTTTCGGCTTGGCGGCGATGGCGTGATCCAATCGCAGAACACGTGAAACCGCAGTCACCCGGAGGCGGCATGCCGATCTACGCACTCGGATCCCTCGAGCCGACGATCCACCCCGACGCCTACGTCCACCCGGACGCGACGGTCATCGGCGACGTCCGGATCGGCGCGCTCGCGTCCGTCTGGCCGCAGACCGTGCTGCGCGGAGACCACGGCTACATCGAGATCGGCGAGCGCTCGAACGTCCAGGACGGCTGCGTCGTGCACTGCACCGAGCGGCACCCGACGATCCTCGGGCCGTCGTCGGCGGTCGGCCACGCGGTGCACATCGAGGGCGCGACGATCGGCACCGGCTGCCTCATCGCGTCCGGGTCGGTGGTGCTGAACGGCTCGGTCATCGAGGACGGCGGCATGGTCGGCGCGGGCGCGGTGCTGTCCTACGGCTCCCACGTCAAGACCGGCGAGATCGCCCTCGGCGTCCCGGGCAAGACGCGGGAGAACAAGTCGTTCAGCGCGGAGAACATCGCCCTCGTCGTCGAGTCCTACGTCGAGCGCGGCCGCCGGTTCAAGGCGGAACTGAGGCGGCTCGACCCGCTCGGGTGACGCCGGCCATGCCCGGTAGGCTTGCGCGCCGTGACCGCACGACCGCTGCAGGACATCGTCGAGGCAGGCTGGGCGAAGGCCCTCGAACCGGTGGCGCCGCAGGTCGCCGCGATGGGGGAGTTCCTCCGCGCGGAGATCGCCGCGGGCCGCACCTACCTGCCGGCGGGTGAACACGTGCTGCGGGCGTTCAAGCAGCCGTTCCACGACGTCCGCGTGCTGATCGTCGGCCAGGACCCGTACCCGACACCGGGCCACGCGGTCGGCCTGAGCTTCTCGGTGGCGCCCGACGTCCGGCCGATCCCGAAGAGCCTGATCAACATCTACAAGGAGTACACCGAGGACCTCGGCCACCCGTTGCCCTCGAACGGCGACCTGACGCCGTGGGCCGAGCAGGGCGTGCTGCTGCTCAACCGGTCGCTGACCGTGCAGCCGGGGAAGTCGAACTCGCACCAGGGCAAGGGGTGGGAAGCGGTCACCGAGCAGGCGATCAAGGCCCTCGCGGCCCGGTCCGAGCCGATGGTGGCGATCCTCTGGGGCCGCAACGCCCGCAACCTGCGCCCGATGCTGGGTGACGTCCCGTGCATCGAGTCCGCGCACCCGAGCCCGCTCTCGGCGCACAACGGCTTCTTCGGGTCCCGGCCGTTCAGCCGGGCCAACCAGCTGCTGGAGCAGCAGGGCGCGGCGCCGGTCGACTGGAAACTCCCGTAGGTTCGGTGTCCGGATCGGGGTGGCGGCTCCGACCGAGGGGAAACGCACCCTTCCCGGAGGAAACCATGAACGTCACCTCGGCCGACGGCACGTCCATCTTCTTCGAGCAGCGCGGCGACGGCCCGCCGGTGATCCTCGTCGGTGGCGCCTTCAACGACCGGACGACCACGGTGGGCCTGGCCGACGTGCTGGCCGGGGACTTCACGACGATCGGCTACGACCGGCGCGGCCGCGGCGACTCCGGAGACGCGCCCGAGTACGCGATGGAACGCGAGATCGAGGACATCGCGGCGCTGATCGCCCACGTGGGCGGGACTGCGTCGGTGTTCGGCCACTCGTCGGGCGCGATCCTGGCCCTGGAGGCGGCCGCGGCGGGCATCGGCATCGATCGCCTGGTGGCGTACGAGCCGCCGTACGCGACCGACGAGCACCCGCGGGCCGACATCGTGGCGGAGGTCCGGGCGCAGCTGGCGGCGGGCGACCGGGACGCCGCGGCGGCGACGTTCCTGCAGGTCGCGGGCACTCCGGCGGAGATGATCGAGGGGATGAAGCAGGCCCCGGTGTGGGGCTGGTTCACCGCGCTGGCGCACACGCTGCCGTACGACCTGACGATCTGCGGCCCGGACGCCCGCCCGCGGGCCTCCCTGGCCCGCATCGCGATCCCGGCCTTGGTGATCGGCGGCGGCGCGAGCGACGACGCCCTCCGGTCCGGCGCCCGCGCGGCGGCCGCGGCGGTGCCGGGCGCTCGTCACGAGGTCCTGGAGGGCCAGGACCACGGCGTGCTGCAGTACCCGGAAACCCTCCGTCCCCTCCTGCTGGATTTCCTCAAGTGAGCTGAAGCGGCGGCCAGGAAGGTCGCGAATGACTCATTCGGGACCTCCGACGTCCC
>NZ_JBSFNC010000161.1:0-19171 GCF_053586895.1 Amycolatopsis sp. NPDC003731
TGGCGCTGCTGGCACGACCACCAGCCCTACAACCCCGACCTCCACGGCCGACTCCACACCCTCCACCAACAAGCCGCTTGACATAGGGCTCTCAGACGAGGCGGCGGTCGGAGGCCCAGCGGGAAAGCTCGTAGCGGTTCGACAGCTGGGTCTTGCGCAGGACGCTGGAAACGTGCGTCTCGACCGTCTTCACCGAGATGAACAGCTCCGACGCGATCTCCTTGTACGCGTACCCCCGCGCCAGCAGGCGCAGGACGTCGCGCTCGCGGGGCGTCAGCAGGTCCAGCTCGGGGTCGTTGATCGGCGCCGAACCCGGGCGATCCGCGAACGCGTCCAGCACGAACCCGGCCAGGCGCGGCGAGAACACCGCGTCGCCGTCGGAGACGCGGACCACCGCTCGGACCAGTTCCTTCGACGAGATCGTCTTCGTCACGTAGCCGCGCGCGCCCGCTCGGATGACCGCGATGACGTCCTCCGCCGCATCGGACACCGACAGGGCCAGGAACACCACGTCCGGCAGCTCCGGGCGGACCCGGCGCAGGACCTCGGCGCCGCCGCCGTCGGGCATGTGGACGTCGAGGAGCACCACCTGGGGCTTCGTGCGGGCGATGCCCGCGACCGCCTCCGCCACCGAACCGGCCTCGCCGACCACGCGCACCTCGTCGGTGATCGAGTCGAGCTCGGTGCGCACCCCCGCGCGGAACAGCGCGTGGTCGTCGACGAGGAACACCTTCACCGGTTCGCGCTGGGTGTCAGTCACGTCGTCGAGCATAGCCGCCTCACGCCGCTCCCTTGCCCGCTTTCACCGGCATGGCGAGCTGCACCTCGGTGCCCTCGCCCGGCGCCGTCCGGACCTTGCACGTGCCGCCGTGGCGGGTCATCCGGCCGCGGATCGAGTCGGCGAGGCCGTGGCGGTCGTCCGGGACGAGGTCGGGGTCGAAGCCCTTGCCGCGGTCGCGGACGAACACCGTCACCGACGTCGGCTCGACCTCGGCGTACACGCTCACCTCGTCGACGCCGGCGTGCTTGGCCGCGTTGACGATCGCCTCGCGGGCGGCCTGGACCAGCGCGACCAGGGATTCGTCCAGCTCGGCGTCGCCGACGACGACCTGGCCGACCGAGATCGCGAAGGTGTCCTCGACCTCGCCGCACGCCGTCGCGAGCGCCTCGGACAGCTGGCCGGTCGCTTCCTCGACCTTCTCGGCCGGCTTGCCGTAGCCGTTCGGGCCGTAGAGCCAGCCGCGCAGCTCGCGCTCCTGGCTGCGGGCCAGCCGGGCGACCTCGCGGGGCTGCTCGCTCTGCTTCTGGATCAGCGCGAGCGTCTGCAGCACGGAGTCGTGCAAGTGGGCGGCGATCTCGGCACGCTCGTCGGTGCGGATGCGGGCCTTGCGCTCGTCGGAGAGGTCGCGGACCAGCCGCAGCCAGAACGGCACGGTCAGCACGGCGACGCCGATCAGCGTGGCGAGGACCGCGATCAGCGCGAACTGAACCTGGTCGAGGGTGCCGCTGCGCAGCACGACGACGGTGATGCCGGTGATCACCAGCGCGACCCCGGCGACGATCCGGATGGCGGCCGACCAGCCGCCCCCGCCGAGGAAGGCGCCCGCGAAGCCGTCCTTCGCCCCGACCCGCCAGCGGCGGCGCTGCGACTCGTCGGCCTCCCGCCAGACGACCGCGAGACCGATCATGGCGACGGCCAGCGGCACCGCGACCCAGCCGCTGATGAACCCGGTGAGCGTCCCGCTGGCGACGGCGAGGCCGACGCCCAGCGCGATCAGGCCGAACGCCTGCTGGCGCTCCTTCGGCTTCGGCGCGTCCGCGGCTTCCTCGGACTGCTGCTGGACGAACACCCAGAGGAGCCCGTAGGCGAGCAGCCCGGCGCCGTTGAGCGCGGCGAGCAGGGCGAACGCCGTCCGCACCCAGAGGACCGGCACCCCGAGGTGATCGGCGAGCCCACCGGCGACCCCGGCGATGGCCCGCCCGGACCGGCGCCGGAACATCTTGGGCGCGACCGGGCCGGTGGTGGTGATCGCCTGCTCGGCGGGAACGTGGTCGAGGGACTCCTGCACGCCGTCCATGGTCACACGCACGGGGAGGCGGTTCCATCCGGGAAACCCCTGATCCAGGGAGCCAGGGGAAACCTCAGGGACCATCCCGGATGTCCCGCCGACCCGGGTGCCGCATGCTTCTCGGTATGAGTGGTGCGAGTGAGAAGCCGGGGGTCCTGAACGGCTTCGAGGAGACCGTCAAGGACTTTTGGGTCAGCCGGCCCCGGCGGCCGCACGCCGGGCGGAAGGTGGCCGGGGTGGCCGCCGCCATCGGGTACCGGTACGGCATCGATCCCGTCGTCGTGCGGATCGCCCTCGTCGTCACGACGATCTTCGGCGGCTTCGGGATTCCCTTCTACCTGCTGGGGTGGTTGTTCCTGCCCGGCGAGAGCGACGAGGTCTCCGGCTTCGAGAGCCTGATCGGGCGCGGCCGGTCTTCGGTGTCGCCCGCGTTCGCCGTCGTGCTCATGGTCCTCACCGTCGTCAGCGCCGGGGGCTCGATCACCGGGTCGTGGTTCGACGGCGGCGGGCTGATCAGCTGCGCCCTCATCACCGCCGCTCTCTACCTGCTGCACCGCAGCCGCGGCCACCTGAACCGCCCCGCGCCGGTCGCCGCGCGGACGTCGTACCCGGCCTTCACCGGAAACGGAGCCTTCACCATGACCGACACCGCCGAGGCGCCCACACCGGCGCGCGGCTGGGACCCCCTCGCCGCCGACCCGGCCGGCTGGGACCTCCCCGATGCGACGCCGCCCGTCCAGGAGCCCACGCCGTCGCCGTCCTACCAGGCGCCGGAACGGCGGCCGCGGTCGAAGGTCGGCTCGGCGACGTTCGCGCTGGCCGTGGTGACCGCCGGCGCCGGGGTGCTGGCCGGCTTGAACGGCGCCGGCTGGTTCGACGCGCAGCACATCATCGGCCTGGTGCTCGGCGTGGTCGGGATCGGCCTGGTCGCCGGCGCGTTCGCCCGCGGCGGCCGCGGCCTGATCGGGCTCGCGATCCCGCTGGCCATCGCCGGCCTGGTCCTGACGACCTCGCCGTTCAAGAACTTCGACATCCGCGGCGGCGTCGGCGACATCCGGGAGACCCCGCAGGCGGCCGCCGAGCTGAAGCCGCTCTACCAGCACGCGGCCGGCGACATCCGGCTCGACCTGACCGAGCTGCCCGAAGGCGCACCGTACTCGACGACCGTGTCGAACGGCGCGGGCGACACCACCGTCCTCGTGCCCGCCAACGCCGACGTCACCTTCGACTGCCACACCGGTGCGGGCGAGGCGCGGTGCTTCAACCGCTCGACCGACGGCATCAGCCAGGGCGCGCTGACCGGCACGGACAACGGCCCCGACGGCGTCGGCGGCCAGAAGATCACCCTGAAGGTTTCGAACAGCGTGGGCAACGTGGAGGTGCGGCGTGACTGACCAGAACCCTTACGCCTACGACAACCCGGCCGACACCCAGCCCGCGAAGCGCGGTGGCGTGGACGTCTTCACCCTGATCTTCGGGATCGCGACGCTGCTGGTGTCGGCGTACGTCCTCTCGGACGGCGCGAGCTGGCTGCCCTCGTTCGACTTCCGCTGGGTGATCGCCGGCGGTGCGGTGTTCGTGGGGCTGATGCTCCTCGGCGCGTCGTTCGGCAGCAAGCGGCGGCGCTGACCCTCCCCGAGAACCCTCGAGGCCCCGGATCCCACGCCGGGGCCTCGAGCCTTGTCTACAGTGGACTCACTCCCACTCGATGGTGCCCGGCGGCTTGGACGTCACGTCCAGCACCACCCGGTTGACCTCCGCGACCTCGTTGGTGATGCGCGTGGAGATCCGCTCCAGGACGTCGTAGGGCAGGCGCGTCCAGTCCGCGGTCATCGCGTCCTCCGACGACACCGGCCGCAGCACCACCGGGTGGCCGTAGGTCCGGCCGTCGCCCTGGACGCCGACGCTGCGGACGTCGGCCAGCAGCACCACCGGGCACTGCCAGATGCTGCGGTCCAGCCCGGCCGCCGTCAGCTCCTCGCGGGCGATCAGGTCGGCCGCGCGCAGGGTGTCCAGGCGCTCCTGGTCGACCGCGCCGATGATCCGGATGCCCAGGCCGGGGCCGGGGAACGGCTGGCGCTGCACGATCGTCTCGGGCAGGCCCAGCTCCGAGCCGACCCGCCGGACCTCGTCCTTGAACAGCAGCCGCAGCGGCTCGACCAGCTCGAACTCCAGGTCGTCCGGCAGGCCGCCGACGTTGTGGTGGCTCTTGATGTTCGCCGTGCCTTCGCCGCCGCCGGACTCGACGACGTCCGGGTAGAGCGTGCCCTGGACCAGGAACTTGTAGTCGCCCTGGGCCTTGAGGTCCCGCTCGGCCTGCTCGAAGACGCGGATGAACTCGCGGCCGATGATCTTGCGCTTCTGCTCCGGGTCGGTGACGCCGGCCAGCGCGTCGAGGAACCGCTCGCGCGCGTCCACGGTCACCAGGTTGACGCCGGTGGCGGCGACGAAGTCGCGCTCGACCTGGGTGCGCTCCCCCGCCCGCAGCAGGCCGTGGTCGACGAACACGCAGGTCAGCCTGTCCCCGATGGCGCGCTGCACCAAAGCCGCGGCCACGGCGGAGTCGACGCCGCCGGACAGGCCGCAGATGGCCCGGCCGTCACCGATCTGGTCGCTGATCCGCCGGACCTGCTCCTCGACGATCGACGACGTCGTCCACTGCGGCTTGATGCCCGCGATGTCGTGCAGGAACCGGCGCAGCACCTCCTGGCCGTGCGGCGAGTGCGCGACCTCCGGGTGGTACTGGACGCCGGCGAAGCGGCGCTCGACGTCTTCGAAGCCGGCGACCGCGGCGCCGTCCGAGGACGCCGTGACGACCGCGCCCTCCGGAGCCTTGGTGACGCTGTCGTTGTGGCTCATCCAGGCGGGCTGGTGCGCGGGCAGGCCGGCGTGCAGGACACCGCCGTCGCCGGTGACGCGGACCTCGGTGCGGCCGAACTCGCGCACGCCGGTCGGCTCGACGACCCCGCCGAGCGCGCTGGCCAGCAGCTGGTGGCCGTAGCAGATGCCGAACATCGGGACGCCGGCTTCGGTGAGCTTCAGGTCCATGCCGGGGGCGCCTTCGGCGTACACGCTCGAAGGACCGCCGGAAAGGATGATGGCCGCGGGGTTCTTCGCGAGGATCTCTTCGGTGGACGCGCTGTGCGGCACGACCTCCGAGTAGATCTGTGCCTCGCGGACGCGCCGGGCGATCAGCTGCGCGTACTGCGCCCCGAAGTCCACGACGAGAACCGGACCGGTGGGGTTGGGCACCTGGCGACCTCCTGGCGAGAAGCGGGATTCCCCACCATCGTCCCAGGTGGGCCCGGTCACCCGGGATTCAGGGCCGCCCCTGTCCTCGATCCGGCCTACGGTGCCCGGTATGGCCGTGAACTGGACGAAGGAACTGACCGACCAGCTCGACTTCCACTGGACGGTGCACACGCGCCCGAAGCTCGAAGGACTCACCGACGACGAGTACCTCTGGGAGCCGGTCGCGGGCTGCTGGACCGTGCGGCCGCGGAAGTCCGGCGACGAGCCCGGGACCGGCCCGTTCACCATCGACTGGGCCTACCCCGAACCGACGCCACCGCCGGTCACGACGATCGCCTGGCGGCTCGGCCACATCCTGGTCGGCGTGCTCGGCGCGCGGATCGCGGCGCACTTCGGCGGCGAACCGATCGGCTACGACACCTACCCCTACCCCGGGACGGCCGCCGAGGCACTCGCCGAGCTCGAGAAGCTCTACGCGCAGTGGGTCGCCGGGGTGCGATCGCTCGACGAGGAGGCCCTGGCCCGGCCGTGCGGACCGGCGGAAGGCCCGTACGCGAAGTACCCGATGGCCACGCTGGTGCTGCACATCCACCGCGAGATGATCCACCACTGCGCCGAGGTGCTACTGCTGCGCGACCTTTACCGGAGCCGGTAGCAACAGGAAGCCCAGCGCCAGGCCGAGCAGGGCGGGCAGGCCGTGGTTGTCGTGCGCGATCGTGTCCGCCACGGCCAGCACCGGCACCGCGAAGGCCATGATCCGGAACTGGACCGGCAGCACCACGCCGTAGCGGCGCGAAGCCACCATGACCACGGCCGCGAGGCCGCCGATCAGGCCCGCCACGCACATCGAGTTGCCCGCGCCGACCGGGTTGAGCCAGACGTAGCTCATGACCTGCCCGAACAGGCCGCAGCCGAAGAACAGGACGAGCCAGCGGACCCGGCCGAACACGCGCTCGGCGAGCGTGCCGAACACCGCCAGCCAGAGCAGGTTCGACGTCAGGCCGAACGCCCGGCCGTCCTGGAAGAACATGCCGGTGACCAGGCGGTACCACTCGCCCGCGTCGATGCGCGTGGCGTCGCGGTGCATTGCCTCGTACAGCGGCGGGTGGGCCAGCTGCGCGATCCCGCAGGCCAGCGTCACCGCGAAGACCGCGGCGGTCAGGTACGGGCGGCGGCCCGCCCGGGCGAGGGCCCCGAACGGGTTGCGGGATGCGGTGTGCGTGGTCATGGCCGAAAATCTAGGCGCGCCACCGCGGTCGCACCCCCGACGTTTGTCACGAACCGCCACGGGAAGGCCCCCAGTATGCGAGCAACAGTCATCTACGGCGCCGGCGACGTGCGGGTCGAGACCGTCCCGGACCCGAAGCTGGCCGAACCGACCGACGTCATCCTGCGGGTCGTGCGGTCCTGCATCTGCGGCAGCGACCTCTGGCCGTACGCCGACATGGCGCCGAGCGAGCACGGCCGGCGCATCGGGCACGAGTTCCTCGGGATCGTCGAGGAGACGGGCGCGGACGTCACGACCGTCACGAAGGGCGACCTCGTCATCGCGCCCTTCGTCTACTCCGACAACACCTGCCAGTTCTGCCGTGAGGGACTCCAGACGTCCTGCCTGCACGGCGGGTTCTGGGGCGCGAAGGGCGTCGACGGCGGCCAGGGCGAAGCGGTGCGCGTGCCGCAGGCCGACGGCACTCTCGTCAAGGTCCCGCACACCGAGGACGACGACCTGCTGGCGTCGCTGCTCACGCTGTCCGACGTCTTCCCGACCGGGCACCACGCCGCGACGAAGGCCCGCGTGCGCGCGGGCCAGAACGTCACCGTGATCGGCGACGGCGCGGTCGGTCTCTCCGCCGTCCTCGCCGCGAAGCGGCTGGGCGCCGAACGGATCGTCCTCATGGGACGCCACCAGGCGCGGACCGACCTCGGCCGCGAGTTCGGCGCGACCGACGTCGTCGCCGAACGCGGCGAGGAGGGTATCGAGAAGGTGCGGGACCTGACGAACGGCGAGGGCACGCACGCCGTCCTGGAGTGCGTCGGCACGAAGGCCGCGTTCGAGATGGCCGTCGGCGCCGTGCGCCCGGGTGGCTCGGTCAGCCGCGTCGGCGTCCCGCAGTACGAAGAGGGCCCGATCGGCCCGGCGCTGTTCCGGCGCAACGTCACCGTCACCGGCGGCGTCGCCCCCGCCCGGCACTACATCCCCGAACTGCTGCCGGACGTCCTCGACGGCAAGTACCGGCCCGGCCGGGTCTTCGACCGGACCATCGGCATCGAGGACGTCCCCGCCGGCTACCGCGCGATGGCGGACCGCGAAGCGCTGAAGGTGCTCATCAAGCCGTGACCCGTCCGGGTGGGGGTCACTCGATCGCGGCGCCGCCCGCATTACGTTGGTACGCATGGACATGATCACCCCCGAGCCGCGTCCCGCCTGGATCGCCGGCCGTCCCGAAGCGGGCGCCACCACCCTCGTCGTGCACCACCCGTACGACGGCAGCGAGGTCGCCACGGTCGCTGTGCCTGGGCCGGACCAGGTCGAACGCGCGGTGGCCGCCGCGGCCTCGGTCGCGCGCGAACTCCGTGGCACGCCGGCGCACGTCCGGGCGGGAGCGCTCGACCACGTCTCCCGCGGGCTCGCCGCGCGCGCCGAGGAGATCGCCGAGGTGATCACCGCCGAAAACGGCAAACCGCTCAAGTGGGCCGAAGCCGAGGTCAAGCGCGCGGTGTCGGTGTTCCGGATCGCCGCCGAGGAGGCCCGCCGCTTCACCGGCGATGTCCAGCGCCTCGACACGGACCCCGCGGGCGAGGCGCGGCTGGCGCTGACCCGCCGTGTCCCGCGCGGGCCGGTGCTCGGCATCGCGCCGTTCAACTTCCCGCTCAACCTGGTCGCGCACAAGGTCGCGCCGTCGCTGGCGATCGGCGCGCCGATCATCGTCAAGCCCGCGCCGCGGACGCCGTTGTCCGCGCTGGTCCTCGGCGAGATCCTGGCCGAGACGGACCTGCCCGCAGGCGCGTTCTCCGTGCTGCCGCTGGGAAACGAGGAGACGCAGGCGCTCGTCGCCGACCCGCGGCTGCCGGTCGTGTCGTTCACCGGCTCTGGCCCGGTCGGCTGGTCGCTCAAGGACGCGGCGCCGCGCAAGCACGTCGTGCTCGAGCTGGGCGGCAACGCGGCGGCCGTCGTGCTGCGCGACTGGCCCGACCCCGAAGGCGCCGCGCACCGGATCGCCACCTTCGGCAACTACCAGGCCGGCCAGTCCTGCATCGCGGTGCAGCGGGTGATCGTGGACGCCGCCGTGGCCGAGGAGTTCGTGCCCGCGCTGGTGGAAGCGGTCGAGTCGCAGCGCACGGGCGACCCGTACGACCGCAACACCGACGTCGGCCCGGTCGTCGACAAGGCCGCCGCCGAACGGATCGTCGCGTGGATCGACGAAGCCGTCGAGGCAGGCGCGAAGGTGCTCACCGGCGGCACCCGCGACGGCGCGACCGTCGCCCCGACGCTGCTCACCGACGTCCCGCCGGACACCAAGGCCTGGAACGAGGAGATCTTCGGACCGGTGCTCGCGGTGTCCATTGTGGACGGCGTGGACGAGGCCTTCCGCTCGGTCAACGAATCGGCGTACGGCTTGCAGGCCGGCGTCTTCACCACGGACGTCCAGCTGGCCTTCCACGCCTCGGCCGAGCTGGAGGTCGGCGGCGTGATCATCGGCGACGTCCCGTCCTACCGCGCCGACCAGATGCCCTACGGCGGTGTGAAGGGCTCCGGCGTCGGCCGCGAAGGCGTGCTCGCCGCGATGCACGACCTGACCGAAGAGCGCGTCACCGTCTTCACCGGCATCGACCTCTAGCTGACCACGCCCTGCCCGAACCGGAAGACGTTGTTGGGGTCGTACTTGCGCGCGACGTCCTGCAGCCGCTTGGCGTTGTCGCCGTAGTAGGCGGTCTTCCAGTCGGGCAGGGCCGGGTCGATGTAGTTGACGTACCCGCCGCCCGCGCCGGCCGCGGCGAGCCCGGCGACGGCGTCGCCGATCGTCTGCGTGACCTTCGCCCGGGTCTTCGCCGTCGCGCTCGCGTAGACCTGCACGCTGGCCAGCGCGTCCCGGTGACAGAACGCGGTGGCGTCCTTGGCCGGCCCGGCCACCGCGCCGCCGAGGCTGTCGATCAGCAGGTCCATGCCCGGCTTGCCGTCCGCGACCGCGACGACCTTCGCGGCGTCGACCGGGGTGGTGATGATCCGCGAGGACGCGACGAACGACTGGCGGTTCGAACTGCCCTCGAAGTACTTCATGGCACCGAGGTAGTCCAGGGTCTTCACCACGCGCTGCGCCGGCCGGGCGCCCGCGTTCGTGGTCAGGTTGTTGAGCAGCGTGTTCAGCCCGGCGGCGTCCCCGACGTAGCAGCCGCCGACGCGGCACTGCACCGGCGAGCCGCCCGAGAGCACCAGGTTCGCCCAGAGCTCCGGCGGCATCGCGGCGATCCACTGCTGCCACGCGGCGAGCACGCCGGCGCCCGACCCGGCCGGGAAGCGCAGCGAGAACACGGTCAGCTCCGGCGGCACCGGGTCGGTGTCGAAGGTGAACTCGGTGACGACGCCGAAGTTGCCTCCGCCCCCGCCGCGCAGGGCCCAGAACAGGTCCGGCTCGGAGCCCGCGGAAGCGGTGAGCAGCCGGCCGTCGGCCGTGACGACCTGCGCGGAACTCAGGTGGTCGCAGGTCAGGCCGTACTTGCGGGTGAGCACGCCGATGCCGCCGCCGAGGGTCAGCCCGGCGATCCCGACCGTCGGGCAGGTCCCGGCGGGCAGCACGCGCCCGGCCCGCGCCAGCCCGGCGTAGACGTCCTTCAGCTTCGCGCCGGCGCCGATCACCGCCTTGCCGCCCTGGACGTCGACCTTGTTCAGCGCGGCCACGTCGATGACCAGCCCGCTCTGGGGCACGGAGTAGCCGGCGTAGCTGTGGCCGCCGCTGCGTGCGGCGATGGTGACGCGCCCGGCGGTCGCCCGGACGCAGGCCTGGACGTCCTCGGCGGTGGCCACGGTCGCGACGGCGACCGGGTTGTTGCCGTCGAAGAGCTGGTTGAAGCCGTGTTTGGCGGTGTCGTAGCCGTCGGTGCCCGGGCGCAGCAGGCTGCCGGTCAGCTTGGTGCGCAGGTCGTCCCAGTTCGGCGGGCCGGTGGGCAGGCCGCTGGCGGACGGGGCGGTCGGCGGGGGCGCCGGAGCGGTCGACGCGACCGGGGCCGCGGGCTGCTCCGGCCCGCACGCGGCGGCGACGGCACCGGCGGCCGAGACGCCCGCGATGCGCAGGAACGCCCTCCGGGGGACGCCGGGCCGCCCCTGGTCGTGCTCACTGTCCACAGCGGACTCCTCGGTGCCGGGAACGCCCAGTGTAGAGCGGGCGCAAGGCGTTCACCGGACGGAGCGGACCGATCACGCCCAGGCGGGAATCCGCGGCACGTCCCCTTCGAGGCCGGCGCCGTCGGAGCGCCCGCTGAGCCAGGCCAGCAGCGCCCCGGCCGACCCGCGTACGGTCGCCTTCGGGGCGGCGCCCATCGTCCATTCGAACCCGTCGGCGGCCAGGCGGAGCGAGGGCAGGTGGGCACCGCGGGAGGCGATGGCGTGCTGGACGACGTCCTCGGTGAGCGGCCCGAGCAGCCCGAGCACCCGGTCCAGGTCGTATCCGCGGTCGAGGTCGGCGAGGTGGATGGCCAATTCGGACAGCCGCATCCGCGCCACAACGGTCCCGGTGACGGGCAACCCCTGCCGGTTGCGGGCTTCGCGCGCCCAGGCGTCATCCGGCATGGCGGCGGCGTACTGCTCGAAGCGCCCGGCGGAGGCGACGAAGTCGGCGAGCAGATCGGCGGCCCCGTGCTGGGCACTGGTTTCGATGTCCCGCTCGCGGGCTTCCGGGCTGGCGTACATCGGGGTCTCGACGCCGGTGTTCGCCCAGGTCAGGAGGTTCTGCAGACCATCGGCGTTGCGGGCGACGTGCGCGAGGACGTGGGCCCGCGACCAGCCGGGCAACGCGCTGGGGGCGCGCAGCTCGGGCTCGCCGAGGCCACCGATGGCCCGCGCCCACTCGTCGTCGAGCTTCCTGACCCCGTCGAGCAGGGCGTGTGCCTTCTCGGATGCCGTCACGGCCCCGAGTCTAGGACCGGCGCAGAGCGGCGGGTGCGTCCGCCGGGACGGCCGGGTTCTTCGGCGCGATCGGCTCCAGCCGCGCGTAAGGCGCGTCCTGGGCCGGCCGCAGGTCCTCCTCGCCCTTGTTCGGCCAGAACGAGAACGCGCGCTCCGCCTGGGCCGTGATCGTCAGCGACGGGTTCACGCCCAGGTTGGCCGTGATCGCCGCGCCGTCGACCACCGACAGGCCCGGGTAGCCGAACACCCGGTGGTACGGGTCGATCACGCCCTCGTCGGCCGACGCTCCGATCGGGACGCCGCCGATGAAGTGGGCCGTCAGCGGGATGTCGAAGATCTCGCCCCACGTGCCGCCCGCGATGCCGCCGATGTGCTCGGCCGTGCGCTCGTTGGCTTCGTGGCCCGCCGGGATGAAGCTCGGGTTCGGCTCTCCGTGGCCCTGCTTGGACGTGTACTTGCGCCGCCCGAACAGGCCGCGGCGGGTGTACGTCGTGATCGAGTTGTCCAGGCTCTGCATCACCAGCAGGATCACCGTGCGCTCGCTCCAGCGGTAGCCGTTGAGCAGCTTCGCCGCCTGGATCGGGTGCTTCGCCATGAAGGTGACGGCCTGCCGCCAGCGCGGCACCGGCGAAGCGCCGTCCGTCGCGATCGTCTGCAGCAGGCTCATCGCGTTGCTGCCCTTGCCGTACCGCACCGGCTCGATGTGGGTGTTGTCGTCCGGGTGGATCGACGACGTGATCGCTACGCCGCGGCTGAAGTTCCGGCTCTCGTCGACGTCGGTGCGGGCCGCGCCGATGATCGCCTCGGAGTTCGTGCGGGTCAGCTCGCCGAGCCGGCGCGACAGCCGCGGCAGCGTGCCCGTGTCCTTCATCTTGTGCAGCAGGTTCTGCGTGCCCCAGGTCCCCGCGGCGAAGACGACCTTCTCGGCCGTGATCGTCGTCCGGAACCGCTTCGAGGTCGTCCCGGTCTTCTTCAACGACACCTCGTACCCGCCGTCGATCGGCTTCACCGACGTCACCGTGGTCAGCGGGATGACGTGGGCGCCGTCCTGCTCGGCCAGGTAGAGGTAGTTCTTGACCAGCGTGTTCTTCGCCCCGACGCGGCAGCCCGTCATGCACGAGCCGCACTCGGTGCAGCCGACGCGCTCGGGGCCGGCGCCGCCGAAGTACGGGTCCGCCGCCTTCTCGCCCGGCTTTCCGAAGTAGACACCCACCGGCGTCGCGTGGAACGAATCGGCGACGCCCATGTCCTTCGCGACCTCGCGCATCACGACGTCCGACGGTGTGATGGTCGGGTTCGTGACGACGCCGAGCATGCGGCTCGCCTGGTCGTAGTGCGGCGCGAGCTCGGACTCCCAGTCGGTGATGTGCGCCCACTGCCGGTCGCGGTAGAACGGCTTGAGCGGCCGGTACAGCGTGTTCGCGTAGACCAGCGACCCGCCGCCGACGCCGGCGCCCGCCAGCACCATCACGTCGTTGAGCATGTGGATGCGCTGGATGCCGTAGCAGCCGACCTGCGGCGCCCACAGGTAGCGCTTGAGGTCCCACGACGTCTTCGCGAACTCGTCGTCGGCGAACCGGCGGCCCGCCTCGACGACGGCCACCCGGTAGCCCTTCTCCGTGAGCCGCAGCGCCGCGACGCTGCCGCCGAACCCCGACCCCACCACGACGACGTCGTAGTCGGGGCCACCCGCACTGGTGGTGGTGTTACTGGCAGTCACACCTGGAGCGTAACTCCGGCTCCGCGTTCTGACCAGAGGTAAGTTACCCGCCGGTTACGCTTGTCCGACGACAATAGTGGGTAATCTCCACGGTGGTCGATGTCCACGTCGGCGAATCACCGCCGGTCGGGGCACAAGGGCGGGAGACACCACGATGAGCCCACGAACGCTCACCGGTTGGCGCAAGTCGAGCCACAGCCACTTCGAAGAGAACGCCTGCGTCGAGATCGGCACCGGTCCCGGCGTCGTCGGGGTCCGGGACACCAAGCAAGCGGCGCCCCGGCCGGTCCTCGTCTACTCCGCGGCCACCTTCGCCGCGTTCCTCGGCCACCTCACCGCCGGACGGTGAGGCCCACCCGCTGGAACTCCTTGAGGTCCGAGTAACCCGTCTTCGCCATCGCGCGGCGCAGCGCCCCGAACAGGTTCACCACACCTTCCGCGTCCGACGAGGGCCCGAACAGCAGGGTCTTGAGGTCGACGGCGTAGTCGGGGCCGGCCGCCACGCGCGAGCGCGGCAGGGACGGGTGCGCCGCGGCCGCCGTCCAGTACAGGCCCTGACCGGGCGCGTCCGAGGCGGCGGCCAGCGGGGAGCCGAGCATGACGGCGTCCGCGCCGCACGCGATGGCCTTGGCGATGTCGCCCGACACCGTCATGCCGCCGTCGGCGAGCACGTGCACGTACCGGCCGCCGGTCTCGTCGAGGTAGTCGCGGCGGGCGGCCGCGGCGTCGATGATCGCGGTGGCCATCGGGACGCCGATGCCGAGGACGCGGTCGGTGCTCGTCACGCCCGGCGTGTAGCCGTGGCCGACGATGACACCGGCCGCGCCGGTGCGCATGAGGTGCATCGCCGTGCGGTAGTCGCTGACGCCGCCGGCGATCACCGGCACGTCGAGGCGGCCGATGAACTCCTTGAGGTTGAGCGGCTCGGCGTCGCGCTGGACGTGCTCGGCGGAGATGATCGTGCCCTGCACGACGAGGATTTCGACGCCGGCCGCGATCAGGTCCGGGGTCAGCTCGGCGGCGTGCTGCGGGCTGACGCGCGCGGCCACCGTGACACCGGACTCGCGGACCGTCTTGATCGCCTCGGTCAGCAGGTCGAGCCGGATCGGCGCGGCGTGCAGCTCCTGCAGCACGCGGCCGACGGCGGTCGGGTCTTCGAGGTCCTCGGCCGCGCGGACGAGCTGGAAGATGGCGTCTTCGACGTTCGCGTGCCGCGCCCAGAGCCCTTCGGCGTTGAGCACGCCCAGCCCGCCGAGCTCGCCGACGGCGACCGCGGTGCCGGGCGAGACGATCGCGTCCGTCGGGTGCGTGACGAGCGGCAGGTCGAAGCGGTAGGCGTCGATCTGCCAGGAGGTGGACACCACCGAAGACGACCGGGTCCGCCGCGAAGGCACGATCTCGACGTCGTCGAGGTCATACGCCCGCCGCGCGGTGCGGCCCATCCCGATCTCGACCAGGTCCCGCACGTGAAGCCTCCTCCGACGACGACAATCTGCCGTGCCCCATTGTCGCTAGGCCGCGTGGGTGACCTGCGCACGGGGGTTAGAACAGCGGGACCACCAGCAGGACGCCCACCACCACGGCCGCCGCCGCGAGCACCGCCGCGACCACGGGACGGCCGCTGCCGGACACGAAGACCAGAACACCGCCCAGCAGCCCGGCCCCGAACAGCGCGGCGAAGAAGATCCGGAGGTCTTCGGTGTCGGCCGGCACGCGGTGCCGCCGGACCTCGATCGCGCGCACCGCCCGCCCGACTTCGGAGATCTCCAGGCACAGCGCGGCCGCCAGCAGGAATTTTCCGGACACGCTCACACCCGGACGAACACCGCGATCGGCGCCAGCAGCGCCCCCAGTGCGAGGGCCAGCCAGGTGGCCACCGGCGGGTAGACGTTGAGCCGGACCGCGCCGAAGTACACCGCGCCCAGGGCCAGCAGGCTGGCGACGATCAACAGGACCGGCCGGACCACGCCGGACCGCAGGTCGACCACGCCGCCGCCCGCGCGCAGGTAGGCGATGCTGCCGTCCGCGGTGGACACGTCGAGCGTCACCGGCTGGCCGGCCGGCAGGTCGAGGCCGGAATCCACCGCCGTGACGCGGTAGTGCCGGCCGCCCGCGGCGTCGACCTCGACGGTGTGGCTCTCCGCGTCCGCGTACCCGCCGACGGGGAGCGCGCCGCGCGTGTGGGACACCACGTGCCCTTCGACGCGGTAGGTCGGCGCGTCCCGGCCGGCCAGGGCCTGGCACATCAGGCACACCACGCCGCCCAGGAAGAGGGACACCAGGGCGACGGCCGTGAAGAACACCTTGCGCAGCACGCGGGTGAACCGGCCGGCCGTCATGCGTCCTAGTGCACACCACGGCGACCACGCCAGGCGATAGGCCGATTACGGTAAGCACGCTAGGTCACGGTGACACAGCGAGAAGCCCGCACTTCGGATCGGTTCCGAGTGCGGGCCGCGCTGCCGGCCGTGACTCAGCGGGTCGTGTAGTTCGGGGCCTCGACGGTCATCGTGATGTCGTGCGGGTGGCTTTCCTTGAGCCCGGCCGCGGTGATCCGGACCAGCTGCGCTTCTTGCAGCTGCGCGATCGTCTCGGCCCCCGCGTACCCCATGCCGGCGCGCAGGCCGCCGACCAGCTGGTGCACGACGTTGGCCAGCGGGCCGCGGAACGGGATCCGGCCCTCGATGCCCTCGGGAACCAGCTTGTCTTCGTTGAGCACGTCGTCCTGGGCGTAGCGGTCCTTCGAGTAGGACTTGCCCTGGCCGCGGGACTGCATCGCGCCGAGCGAGCCCATGCCGCGGTAGACCTTGAACTGCTTGCCGTTGACCAGGATCAGGTCGCCCGGGGACTCGGCGGTGCCGGCGAGCAGGCTGCCCAGCATCACCGTGGACGCGCCGGCCGCGATGGCCTTCGCGATGTCGCCGGAGTACTGGATGCCGCCGTCGCCGATCACCGGGATGCCCGCCGGGCGCGCGGCCTGGTCGGCCTCGTAGATCGCCGAGATCTGCGGCACGCCGACGCCGGCCACGATCCGGGTGGTGCAGATGGAGCCCGGGCCGACGCCGACCTTGATGCCGTCCGCGCCCGCGTCGACCAGCGCCTGCGCGCCCGCGCGGGTGGCGACGTTGCCGCCGACGATGTCGACCGACTCGCCCAGCTCCTTCTTCAGCAGCGAGACCGTGTCGACGACCGCGCGGGAGTGCCCGTGCGCGGTGTCGACCATCAGCACGTCGACGCCGGCCTCGGCCAGCGTCATCGCGCGCTTGTGGCCGTCTACCCCCACGCCGACCGCGGCACCGACGATGAGCCGGCCGTCCGGGTCCTTGGTCGCCTTCGGGTACTGCTCGGTCTTCACGAAGTCCTTGACCGTGATCAGGCCGCGGAGCTTGCCCGCGCCGTCGACGATCGGCAGTTTCTCGATCTTGTGCCGGCGCAGCAGGCCGAGCGCGGCGTCCGCCGACACCCCGACCTGCGCGGTGACCAGCGGCGCCTTCGTCATGACCTCGGACACCGGGCGGCTGTGGTCGACCTCGAACCGCATGTCGCGGTTGGTGATGATGCCCACCAGCGTGCCGGCCGCGTCGGTCACCGGCACGCCGGAGATGCGGAACTTGGCGCACAGGGCGTCGACCTCGGCCAGCGTCGCGTCCGGCGCGCAGGTGACCGGGTCGGTGACCATGCCGGCCTCGGACCGCTTGACGACCTCGACCGCGGCGGCCTGCTCGTCGATCGGCAGGTTGCGCTGGAGTACGCCGATGCCGCCCTGGCGGGCCATGGCGATGGCCATCCGCGCCTCGGTGACGGTGTCCATCGCCGCGGACACCAGCGGCACGCCGAGGGTGATGTTCCGGGTCAGCCGGGAGCTCGTGTCGACGGTGCTGGGGACGACGTCGGATTCGGCCGGCAGCAGCAGCACGTCGTCGAAGGTCAGGCCGAGCATGGCGAACTTGGCCGGAACGGGGGCGGTGGTGCCGTCGCTGGTCATAGCGGGTGAAGGGCCTTCCTGGCGCGGGATGAGCGTGTCGCTGTGGCGACTCGGAGCCTTCCCCTCATGATATCCGCCGCTCCCCGCCCGCCCCGGGCGGTGGGCGGCCCGGTACCGTGCAGGCCGTGGCGCACGATGTCCTGCCTCCAGACCCGTTCGCGGACGACCCGGACGACCCGGCCCGCGCATTCGGAGACCCCGAGGACCGGCTGGACGAGCCGATCAGCGACTCCGAACGCACCGAACTGCTGGCCGATCTCTCGGATCTGGCCGTGTACCAGGCCCTCCTCGAACCCCGCGGGGTCCGCGGGATCGTGGTCGACTGCGGCGAGTGCGACGAACCCCACTACCACGACTGGCACCTGCTGCGAGCCAGCCTCGAGCAGCTGCTGGCGGACGGCCGGATGCGCCCCCACGAACCGGCCTACGACCCGAACCCCGGTGACTACGTGAGCTGGGACTACTGCCGCGGGTTCGCGGACGGCGTGACGGCCAACGAAAGCGCGTACTGAGCGGTCCTTCGGCTGGCTGCGAAGAAGCCCTGGTGAGGTTCCTCACCAGGGCTTTTTGCTGCGGCCTCTGGCCGCCGCGCGAGCGGGGTCGCTCGTTGCGCTGCCCGCCCGCGGGCGCGGCCGGGGCGCGCTGCCCGGCAGCGGTCATGGTCGGCGGCGGACTCGCAGCTCGGCGGCGGGGCTGCGCTTCCCGCTGCCCGACGCGGGCACGCCGCGCGGGCGGGGTCGGCGCTCGCCGCGCGGCGAACCCGGCCCGTTGCCGGTCGCGCCGGTGCTGGTCGGCGAAGTGGGAGCCGCGGTCGGCGCCGGGCTCGCGCTGAGCGTGGCCCGCCCGCGGACTCGCCACGCGGGCGGGGTCGGCGCCGGGCCCGCAGCTCGGCGCCTTGCGCTGCGGCCAGGGCGTGCCGACCGGCAGCGGTCGTGGTGTCGCGGACCGCTGCCGGGAAGGGCTGCTGCTACGGCGTCTCGCCGACGCCCTGCGACTGGCCGCCCGCGGACTCGCTGCGCGGCGTGCCCGGCTCGTTGCCGGTGGCGCCGGTGGTGGTCGGCGGCGGCGGAGTCGTTGTCGGCGGCGGGGTCGTCGTCGGCGGTGGCGGGGTCGGCGTCGGGGTTGCGCTGCCCGGCAGGCTCGTGGTTCCGCTGCCGCTGCCGGGGAGGGACGAGGCCGAGCCGGCCGGCGGGGCCTGGCTCGTCGGTGCGCCCGGCGTGGCCGACGGCAGGGACGTCTGGATCGGGCCCTGGACCGGCGCGTCCGGGTTCGTCAGCTGAGCGGCGAGCTGCCGGTGCTGCTCCATCAGCTGGTCGCGGTTCTCCTCGTCGGTGACCTGCGACAGGGCGGCCTGGGCGTCCTGGAGGGCCTGGCGGGCGGCGTCGAGGTTGCCGCCGGCGATGGCGAGGTTGGCCTTTTCGAGGTCGAGCTTCGCAGTCGCGGCCGCCTCGACGGAACGGGTGTGATCGGCGTACAGGACCTTCGCGAGGCCCCACAGCGTGTCGCCGGGTTGTGCGGAGCGCGCGGCCAGCCCGGTGCCGGTGAACGCGATCGCCAGCACGGCGGCGGCGACGGCGACCGGGACGAGCAGCCTGCGGCGGCGTCCGCTCGAAGCGTGCCGCTTCGCGAGAGCGGCGGTACTGACGGTGCGCACGGCGGTGTCGACGTCGACCAGCTCGGCCAGCGGCTCGCTGTCGATGTCTCTTCGCCACGCCACCAGCAACGCGTTGAGCTCCTGGTCGCCGAGACCGTCGGCCAGCGCCGGGTCGGACCCGCCGAGCGCGTCGAGCAGCGCGTCGTCGGCCTGTACGGCCGACAGGTCGGCGGCGAACTCCGCCTCCGACGCCGTCAGGCCACTGCCGAAGACGTCGTCCGGCTCGAATCTCTTCTCGTGACCGGTCACTCAGATCACCTCCTCCGCGGCCAGGACCTTTCTCAGCCGCGCGAGGGCGCGGTGCTGGGCGACGCGGACGGCGCCGGGCGTGGAGCCGACCGCGTCCGCGGTCTCCTCCGCCGACAGGCCG
>NZ_JBSFNC010000162.1:0-18820 GCF_053586895.1 Amycolatopsis sp. NPDC003731
GGCCCGCGACAGCGGCAGCGCCGACGACGACGTCCTGCGCAAGGTCCTGGAGCGGCTCGACATCGAAGAGTCCATGCTCGACCGCGACGAGGCGGAGCCCGACGTCGAGGGCCGCGAGCTGCGCACCCCGGCCGCGACGGCGGGGTCGTGCAAGCACCTGGCCCACGAGTGGGTCGACAAGGACCCCAGCTCGGCCGACAGCTGCGCCGCCTGCGTCGCCGAGGGCACCACGTGGGTGCACCTGCGGATGTGCCTGAAGTGCGGCAACGTCGCCTGCTGCGACTCCTCGCCGCGCCGCCACGCGACGCAGCACTTCCACGAATCCCGCCACCCGGTCATGCGCAGCTTCGAGCCGGGCGAGACCTGGCGATGGTGTTTCGTGGACAAGCAGCTGGGCTAGGGTCGAGGCCATGAGCACGCCGGAGCAGGAGATCGAGTACCGCCAGCACCGCTTCAGCCCGCCGCCGGGCTCGACGGAGATCTTCCTGGTCCGGCACGGCGAGTCCGCCCCGGCGCGCGGAGACGCCCCGTTCGACCTGGTCGACGGCCAGGCCGACCCGGACCTGGCGCCGGAAGGCCGTGATCACGCCCAGCGCGTCGGCGTCCGGCTCGCCGGGGAACGGATCGACGCGATCTACGTGACGACGCTGCGCCGCACGGTGCAGACGGCGGCTCCCCTGGCGGAGAAGCTGGGGCTGACCCCGGTCGTCGAGCCGGACCTGCGCGAGATCCACCTCGGCGACTGGGAAAACGGCCTGTTCCGGAAGTACACGGCCGAAGGCCACCCGATCGTCGAGCGGCTGTGGACCGAGCAGCGCTGGGACGTGATCCCGGGCGCGGAGTCCGACGAGCGGTTCGGCGCCCGGTTGCGCGGCGCGCTGACCCGCATCGCGGCCGCGCACCCGGACCAGCGCGTCGCGGTGTTCACCCACGGCGGTGTGATCGGCGAGCTGTTCGCGCAGGCCAGCCGCGCGGTGGAGCGGTTCGCGTTCCTCGGCGCCGACAACGGGTCGATCTCCCACCTCGTGCTCCACGGCGACACCTGGATCGTGCGGCGCTACAACGACACCGCCCACCTGGCTACGCCGCTCGGCTGAGCTTCCCGGCCGCGACGAGCTGCACGGTCACCAGGATCGAGACGGCCTCCGCGGCCAGCAGCCCGATCAGCACGAGCACCTGCGTCAGCCCGGCCTGGATCGGGCCCGCCCCGCCGAGCAGGACGCCGACGTACGCGCCCGGGAGCGTCACCAGGCCGACCGTGCGGGTCTGGTCGAGCGCCGGGATGAGGGCGTGCCCGGCGCTCGGGCGGCAGATTTCGAGTGCGGCCGGGCGCGGGAGGAAGCCGAGGGCGAGCGCGGCTTCGTACTCGCCGTGGCGGGACTCGAGCTCGTCGAGGGCCCGGCGGCCGGCCTGCGAGGTCGCGGTCATCGCGCCGCCGATGACGATGCCGGCGATCGGCACGACGGCGATCGGCCGGGGCGGGACGACACCGGCGCCGAGGACCAGCGCGAGCACGGGCGCGACCCCGGCCGCGATGGCCAGCGCCGTCCACGGCAGGTTCTTGTTCGTTCCGATGCGGCGCGCCGACGTCACCGCGGCGATCCCGAACATCAGCACCACGAACAGGCCGGTGAGCGGCGCCGAGCGCAGGACGGCGGTGATCACGAGCGACACGGCGGCGAGCTGCGCGACCGCCCGGGCGGCGGCGATCAGCACCGCGCGTCCCTCGCCGAGCCCGCCGGCCCTGACGACGACCGCACCGGCGACGGCGAGCAGGACGAGAACCGCCACCAGGGCGGGCCCGAAGGTGATCGCGGCGTTCACGCCGCCGATCCTGCCGCTCAGACGGCGCAGCTGAAGAGGCGCCCCGGCTCGGTCTCGGTCTTCTCGGCGACGACGACGCCGTCGACGACGATCCGGCACCGCAGCGCGCCGGGGCCGGGGTTGCGGGCGGCGATGCTGAAGAACTCGGTGCGGCCGGCCGGGCCGACCCGGGTGAACCGCGTGGACCACGGCGTCGCGACCGCGGCCTGCTGGGTGAGGGCGGAGCCGGCGGCGGCGTAGGTGACGTTGCGGGCGCCGTGCGTGCCGAGCAGTTCGTAGACGACGCTGTGATCGACGGTGCGCACGGCGACCGGGGCGACGGGCGCTTCCTTGGCCGCGGGCTCGCGCGCGGACCGCGGCAGGACGTGGGCGGTCACCGCGAAGGCCGCGACGAGCACACCGAGGACGACGACGAAGCTGCCGGCCGATCGAGCCCGCCCGGCGGAGTCGCGCATCGCGGTGGGAACGCTCATGGAGAGGTCTTCTCTCGTCGCGCGCACTTCCGTCGAGTGCGTCGACCTATATCTCGCCGTGACCTGACGGGGTGTTAGCCGGTCCTCGCGGAAAGTTCGATGTTCACCCGGACGGGTGGCGCCGATTCTTGCCGTTTCTGTCGGACCCCCGAGGCATGATCGGGGTGTGTACGAGGAACGGGCGGCGCCGGCGGTGTTGCGGGGCGTGGCGAGGTGCGTGTGGCGATCGGCTTCGGAGGGCCCGAAGCGGATCGTCCCGGACGGCTGCGTCGACTTGGTGGTGGGCGGCGGAACGGCGTTCGTGGCGGGGCCGGACACGGCGGCGTGGTGGTCGGAGACGGAGGGGGTGGTGAGCGGGGTCCGGTTGGTGCCGGGCCGGGCGGCGGCGGTGCTCGGCGTGGCGGCGGACGAGCTGCGGGATCGGCGGGTGCCGGTGTCCGAGTTGTGGGGGCGGTCGTCGGCGGAACGGTTGGTGGAGGGGGTGGTGTCGCCGGTTTCCGCGGTGGCCGAGCGGGTGACGGGTGTGCCGCCGCCGGATTTCGCGGTGGCGGAGCTGATCGCGCGGCTGGAGGCCGGAGCGGCCCGGGTCGGTGACGCGGCGGCGTTGCTCGGCCGTTCCGGTGCAGCCGCTTTGGGGCAACCGGCAGCGGGCGGGGTGAGCGAACGGCGGCTGCGGCGGCGGTTCGTCCAAGCGGTCGGGTACGGGCCGGCCACCTACCTCCGGGTGAGCCGGTTCCAGCGGGCCGTCGCGCTGGCTCCGCGTGTCCCCGGGCTGGCCGCGCTGGCCGCCGCCGCGGGGTACGCCGATCAAGCGCACCTCAGCCGGGACTGCCGGGCGCTGACCGGCCTCACGCCACGCGATTACTTCGGCGGACGCTCCACTGTGGACGTTGCCGTGCGTGATCGACTCCGTTCGGCGTAACCCCTGCGGTCAACCGGAAGTGGCTGTTCACCCAAAAAGGTAAGCGGACGGTAAACGACTACCAAGAGCGCTATCCTCCCCTCGACGAGTGATCAGGGAGGGCGCGTGGCCACCATCAGCGACGTCGCGGCACGAGCCGGCGTCTCCACGGCGACGGTGTCGCGCGCGCTCAACGGGAAGTCCACTGTGGACCCCGCGTTGGCCGCGCGGGTCCAGGAGGCCGCCGCCGAGCTGGGGTACCACCCGAACGGGCTGGCCCGGAACCTCCGCCGTCAGGAGACCGCGGTGCTCGCGCTGATCATCTCCGACGTCGAGAACCCGTTCTTCACGGCGATCGCCCGGGGCGTCGAGGACCTCGCGCAGCGGTCCGGGTACTCGGTGGTGCTCTGCAACTCGGACGAGAACGAGGACAAGGAGCGGCGCTACATCGAGGTCGCGCTGCAGGAGCGGGTCGCCGGCGTGGTGCTGTCGCCCACCGGCCGGTCGACGAACGTCGAGGGCCTGCGCCGCCAGGGCACCCCGCTGGTGGCGGTGGACCGGCCGTTGCAGGCGGCGGAGGGCGACCAGGTCCTGGTCGACACCCGCCACGCGGCGGCCGAAGCCACCCGGCACCTGCTCGCGGGCGGCTACCGGCGCGTCGGCTGCTTGACCGGCCCGCCGGGCGTCCGCACGGCCGAAGACCGCCTGGCGGGGTACGCCGACGTCGTCGGCGAAGAGAACGTCCTGTTCCGGCGGGCGGAGTACCGCGCCGAGGGCGCCCGCCTGGCCGCGCTGGAGCTGCTGGACGAGCCCTCGCCGCCGGACGCGCTCCTGGTCGCGAACAGCACGATGGCGATCGGAGTGCTGGAGGCCCTGTCGGCCCGAGGCCTGCGCCCGGGCAGCGACGTGGGCATAGTCTCGTTCGACGACGCGCCATGGACAACGCTGATCGACCCACCCCTGACGGTGGTCGCCCAGCCGGCGTACGAGGTAGGCCGCGTGGCGGCACAGCTCCTCTTGGCCCGAATCACGGACAGCAGCCGCGACACCACGACGACGACGCTCGAAGCCCGCCTGATCGTGCGGAAGAGCTCCCGCCGCTGAGATCGAGGAGGCGAGGTCTCGCCCCCGGTCCACGCCCGCGAGGGGTCGGCTCGCGTACTCCGAGGGGTCGGCTTGCGTGCCGGAAGGGTCGGCTCACGCACCCAGAAGGTCAGCCGCGCCAGGGGGCCATCGCGCACCGGCGGGTCGGCCCGCGTACCCAAAGCGTCGGCTCACGCACGGGAAGGGGCGGCTTGCATACCCGGCCAACCGGCGCACTCGCCGAAGTCGGACCAAACGGAAGCGACGTGCCCGGGGGCCGGCTCGTGCCGGGCCCCCAGGCACGCCCCACCCCCTGTGTCCCCCATCACCGGCGCCGGGCGCCGGGTCCTGTGAGCACCGGAGCGGAAATCGTTTACTCATCCGGAACGTAGGTGTCCGATCGCGCAGTGTCAAGCCCGGCCGAGGCTGGACAACGGCGCCCGATCCAGGGAAACTGACCGGAAGTTGCCTACTCAACGTGTTGGATGATGTGCCGTGAGTGTCGATCTCTGGTGAATTCACGCACAGACCGGGCAAGAAAGCGCACGAACCCGCACATCCGCGCTGTTTCGGGTTAACCTGAGCCACATGTCTGTAGCGCTGGAGAACATCCTCGCCAAGGCGGGCCTGAAGGTCGACGCGAATGAGTTCCTCACTCTCGTCGAAGACGCGGCGCGCAGACTGTCCCCACCGAATCCGGATCCCTCGCACTACTTCTCGGCCGACCAGCGCGCCGCGCTCGCCGATGTCGGCCTCGACCTCTCACCTAGGCGTGAGGACGAACCCGACTTCCGGGCGCGCACCGTCGCCGCCCACGCCGTGCTCGCCGAAGGCGCCCTCAGCGTCAACGAAGCCGCCAAAGCCCTGGGTGTCGACGACAGCCGGATCCGGCATCGCCTCAAGGAAGGGCGGCTGACCGGGTGGAAGGACGGCGGGTGGCGGCTTCCCGCGTGGCAGTTCGCCGGTTCCGGGGTGCTGCCCGGGCTGGAAGTCGTGCTGAAGGCGCTGCCCGAAGACCAGCCCGCCCTCGTCGTCGCGGCCTTCATGAGCACTCCGCAAGCGGATCTCGTCATCAACGACCAACCCGCGACCCCGCGCCAGTGGCTCCTCTCCGGTGGTGATCCGGACCACGTCGCCCGCCTCATCGCCACGCTCGGCACTCCGCTCTAGGCTGGATCCTCCCGAGCAAGATCTCCGACAAGGACGGACCACCCCCGACCCATGGCCCGGCTCCCGCTGCCGCCCGCCCGATCCGTCCTGGTCCGGCAGCTGAACCGCGCCGACGACGTGGTGACGGTCCAGCCCGCGACCAGGCTCGTGCGGATCTTCACCGCGCACGGCAGACACCCCCAGCAGTGGAACTCGTTCCGCTACACCGGCCCGCTCCCGCACGGCCGCTTCGACCAGCAGTCGCCCGGCCGCGGCGGCGCGCCGGTCACCGATCCCGCCAACGGCGTCCTGTACTTCGGCCTCACCGTGCGGACGTCGGTCGCCGAGGTCTTCCAGACCAGCTCGACGGTCGACCGCCGCACCCGCGGTCCCCGGCTGGTCGTCGTCCGCCCGACGCGCACCCTGCGCCTGCTCGACCTGACCGGCCTCTGGCCGACGCGGGTCGGCGCCTCCCAGGAGATCTCCAGCGGCCCGAAGAAGCTGACCCAGGCCTGGGCCCGGGCGATCCGCGGCGCGTTCAGCGACCTCGACGGCCTCTGGTACCGCTCGTCGATGGACTCAGGCGACCCCGCGATCTGCCTGTGGGACCCGCCGGCGGGCGCCGCGCTCCCGATCGCGCCCGACGTGCTGCTGCCGCTGGACCACCCGGGGCTGGACGTCCCGCTGGGCCGGGTCTGCGAAGAGCTCAACTACACGCTGCTGAACTGAGCCGCCAGCACCGGGATCACCGCCCGCAGGTCCGGCCCGTCGACGACGTGCGTCGCGACGGCCCGGGCGGCCGGGGTCCCGTTGAAGGCGATGCTCGTCCCGACGGCGGCGAAGAGCGGCAGATCCGACCGGCTGTCCCCGATCGCGGCACACCTTTCCGGCGCGAAGCCCTGGGCGAGCGCGAAGTCGCGCTTGCCGAACTCGTCCAGGTGCTCGGCGACGTTCCCGGTGTAGCGGCCGCTCTCGGCCTCCGGCACCGGGCCGCAGTACGCGGCGAACCCGAACCGCCCGGCGAGCAGCCGGCCCACCGGCGTCCACGCGAGCGTGGTCAGGATCGGCCGCAGGTCGTGGTCACGGCACCACGCCACCGTCTCGGCGATCCCGTCGACCAGCGGCAACGTCGCGAGCCGGGCCAGGACCTCCGCCTCGGTGTGCCCCGCCCAGCCGCGCGCGTCGATGACCGACGCCTCCTGGTTGGTCAGCTCACCCGCGACGTAAGCCGCTTCGGCCGCGACGAGCTCGGCCTCGTGCCCCAGCGCCGCGGCCACCCACGCGCACGAGCTGGTGCCCGGTACGAGGGTGCCGTCGACGTCGAAGCAGACCAGGCCGCGCGTCACAGGTGGCGCGACCACCACTCCAGGACCGCCTCGAACCGCTGGACCCGGTGCCGCGGCCGCCCCGAGCGGCTCAGCTCGTGGCCCTCACCCGGGAAGAGCAGCATCTCCGCCGGCGCGCCCGCCCGGCGCAGGGCCACGAACATCCGCTCCGCCTGCTCCAGCGGGCAGCGCCAGTCCTGCTCCGAATGCACGACCGCGAACGGCATGCGGATCTGCGAAGCGTACGAAAGCGGCGATCGGTCGCGCTGCACTTCCGGCGAAGACCCGATGTAGGCGTCGACGAAGAAGTAGCCGATGTCCGAACTGCCGACCATCGAGTCCCACGCGTTGACCGCGCGCTCGCTCCACGCCGCCTTGAACCGGTCCCCGTGGTGGGCGGCCAGCCAGCTCGTCATGAAGCCGCCGTACGAGCCGCCCATGATGCCGACGCGGGTGGCGTCCAGGTCCGGCCGCTCCAAGGCCTTGTCCAGCAGGGCCAGGACGTCGTCGACGTCGACCGTGCCGAAACCGTGGGTGATAGCGTGGCCGTGCGCCTGCCCGTAGCCCGCCGAGCCGCGCGGGTTGCCGACCACCACCGCGTAGCCCGCCGCCGCGTAGACCTGGGCTTCGTCGAACACCGCCCACTCCTGCTGGGTGAACGGCCCGCCGTGCACCACGCGCAGCACCGGGTGCGGGCCCTCGCCCTCGGGCAGGACCAGCCAGCCGTGCACCGGGTAGCCGTCCGGGGCCGTCGTCTCCAGCTCGATCATCGGCCGGATGCCTTTGTCCCGCAACGGCTTCGAGTAGCCGGTCAGCACCTTGGGCCCGCCGTCGCCGAGCAGCACGACCTCGCCCGCGGTCGACGGCGTCGCGATCACCGCCACCAGGACCGAGCCGTCCAGCGTGAACGACCGGACGGCGGCCTGGTCGGCGTGGACCACCGCGAGGTCGGCCAGCGGAGCCTCGACGGTGTCGACGGCGACCGCGCGCAGTTCCACCGCGCCGCGGTTGCGGACGGCCACGACGACGTCGTCCTCCCGCGGAGCCGGCGGGCCCGCCGCGCCCTCGCAGTCCACGGTCTCGGCGTCGGTGAGCCGCCGGGCCTTCACCGGGCCGGCGCCGAATTCGGGCGTCGCCGCGTAGAGCCCGGTGGGCGCGGCCTCGTGGTGCTCCTCGAAAGACTGTCCCAAGTAGAACAACGTGCCGTCGGGGCCGAACGCCGGCCGCTCCGAATACCCGTCGCAGCGCACGACGACCTCGGGCTCGCCGCCCTCGGCGGAGATCGCGCAGATGTCGCGGAAGTCGCTCTCAGCCGCACCCCAGTCCGGCGGGGCGGTGAAGACCACGCGCGTGCCGTCCGGCGTCCAGACCGGGTGGGCCGCGTCGAACCCGTCGCCGGTCAGCGGCTCGGGCTCCCCCGGCTCGGAGGCGTCGGCGGTGTCGAGGACGAACAGCCGCTGCATGCGGTCGCGCAGGAACCCGACGTCGTCGATCCGGTAGTCCATCCGCGTGATCCGGCGCGGGGCCTCGGCGGCCGGCTCCGGCGTCTCGCCGTCGGCGTCCGGCGTGCCGTAGCGGCCGGGCTCGGGCACCCGCGCGGTGAACGCGATCCGCCGCGAATCCGGCGCCCACACCGGTTCCCCGGCCCCGAGGGGCAGCGAGGTCAGCCGGCGGGCCTCGCCGCCGTCCGACGGCATCACGTGCAGCTGCGGGTTGCCGTCCGCGCCCTGGCCCTCCCCGGCACGCAGGAAGGCCACCCAGCGACCGTCCGGCGAGATCGCCGGGGCCGAGTCGCGCGGACCGTGGGTCCACGCGGACTCACCGCCGTCGAGCGACACGCGCCGGACCTCGCCGTGCGTGGCGTTCGCCTTCAGATCCGGTCTCTTCAGCGCCGTGAGCAGCAGGTTCCCGCGCAGCGCGGGACGGCCGGGGACGACGAGGTGTTCGATGTCGGCAGGACGCACGTCCCGACCGTACCGGAAATCCTTAGCGAGGCGAACGAGTTTCGCGAGGTCTCATGCGACGACCTGCTTGCGCTCGTCGCGCCGGGCCTTCGCCAGGCTCGTCACCGTGGTCACGGTGAGCACGACGACGATCACGCCGAGGGAGACCCAGTTGTTGATGTCCAGCCAGTCCGGGACGACGTGGTACTCGTGCAGCGCGTGCAGGAACAGCTTCGCGCCGATGAAGGCGAGGATCACCGCGAGGCCGTAGCTGAGGTAGACCAGCTTGGTCACCAGGCCGCCGAGCAGGAAGTACAGCTGACGCAGGCCCATCAGCGCGAACGCGTTGGCGGTGAAGACCAGGAACGCCTCCTGCGTGATGCCGAAGATCGCCGGGATCGAGTCGACGGCGAACAGCAGGTCGGCCGAGCCGATGGCCACGATCACCAGCAGCATCGGGGTGATCATCCGCTTGCCGTTGATCTTCACCGTGTAGTGGTGGCCGTGGTAGTCGTCGGTCACCGGGGCGATCTTGCGGACCTGCCGGGTGACGGCGTTCTCGTGGTACTCCTCTTCCTCGCCCTTGCCGCGCAGCATGCTGATCGCCGTCCAGATCAGCACCGCGCCGAACAGGAAGAACACCCAGACGAACTGCTCGATGAGCGCGGCACCGATGGCGATGAAGACGCTCCGCATGGCGAGCGCGAGCAGGATGCCGACCAGCAGCACGCGGTGCTGGTGGATGGCGGGCACCTTGAACGAGCTCATGATGATCATGAAGATGAACAGGTTGTCGACGCTCAGCGAGTACTCGGTGATGTACCCGGTGAAGAACTCGACGCCCGGGTCGTGCCCGGCGAAGATCCACACGCCGATGCCGAAGGCGATCGCGCACGAGACGTAGAAGATGACCCAGCGAGCCGCTTCCCCCGTGGTCACTTCGTGCGGCTTGCGATCGACGATGACCAGGTCCAGCGCGATCAGCGCGAGCAGGCCACCGATCGTGGCGATCCACAGCCACAGGGGGACAGTCATGGAACTCGAACCTCCGGATAGCGCGCAGCAGCAACTAACCGGAGGTCTCTCCCGCCGGTGAAAACACCGGCCGACGGTGCCGGGGGCGCAGGGCCACCGTGCTGACGACACCGCCGCGAAGGAATACTCCCCTCACAGCGCGTCCAGTTTGCCGGTTCCCCCCGGCCGAGCGCCAGCCGGGATCGCGCACGTCACCGTGTTGGTCGTGTAATTCCGGTCACTTCGGTCCACCAGGTGGTCCGGGCGTGTGATCACTGTGAGCCGCGGAGGACACTCTCAGGAAACTTCACCTACGGTCACGTCGTGCCCCGACTCCCGCTCCCGCGCACCCGCCGAGCCCGGCTCACGGCGCTCGGCGCCGTCGTGGCGGTGCTCGCCGCCGCGACCGCCCTCTGGGCGACGCGCGACACGGCCCCGCCCGCCGTGCCGACCCAGGACGCCCTGCTCGACCTGCCCGCCGCGCCCGGCTCGGCCGAGCAGGTCAAGATCGACACGACCACCTACCTCCCGGCGACCGTGCCCGCACCGGCCGTGCTGCTCGCGCACGGCTTCGGCGGGGACAAGAACAGCGTCGCCGACGACGCCCGCGAGCTCGCGCGGAAGGGCTTCGTCGTGATGACGTGGTCGGCGCGCGGCTTCGGCAAGAGCACCGGCAAGATCGGGCTCAACGACCCGGACGGCGAGGTCGCCGACGCGAGCCGCCTGATCGACCGGCTCGTCGCGCAGCACCAGGTGACCCTCGACGCCCAGGGTGATCCGAAGGTCGCCGTCACCGGCGCCTCCTACGGCGGCGCGTTGTCGCTGCTGCTGGCCGGCACGGACAAGCGCGTCGACGCGATCGCGCCCGTGATCACCTACAACGACCTGGCCCAGGGCCTGATCCCGAACGCGGCGACCCCCGCGTCCACGGCCCCGGGCACCCCGTCCGCCGGTGCCTTCTCGACCGACGGCGTCTTCAAGAAGAGCTGGGCCGGCATCTTCTTCTCGGCCGGTTCGGGTGCCGCGGCGAGCGGCTCGCCGTCCGCCGAAGCACCGGAAGCCGGGCAGGAGACCGACACCGGGGCCACCGGCGCCGCCGGGACCGCGGCCGCCGCGGGGGCCGCGCTGCCCGCCGGGCCGCCGGGTGCGGGCGGGCCGCGGAGCGCGTCGGCCGACCCCTGTGGCCGGTTCACCGCCGCGGTCTGCCGCGCCTACACCGAACTCGGCACCACCGGGCAGGCGAGCCAGGCGAGCGTCGACCTGCTGCGCCGGGTCTCCCCCGCGTCCGTCACCGGCAAGATCACCGTGCCGACGCTGCTGGTGCAGGGCGAGAGCGACACGCTGTTCGGCCTCGACCAGTCCGACGCGACCGCCCGGCAGATCACCGCGGCGGGCGGCAAGGTCAAGACGATCTGGTACACCGGCGGCCACGACGGCGGCAAGCCCGGCCCGCAGCTGCGCGCCAAGATCGCCGACTTCCTGAAGACGGCGCTGGACGGCGGCGACCCGGGCACCGGCTTCAGCTACGACGTCCAGGGCACGCTGCGCGCCAACGGGACGCCGTCGGTCCGCACGGTCAACGCGCCCGCCTACCCCGGGCTGACCGGCCCGGCCACCGAACGGCGGCTGCTGGCGCTCAACGGGCCCGCGCAGCCGGTGGTGCGCCCGGCCGGGGCGAACCCGGCGGCGGTCAGCGGGATCCCCGGCCTCAACGGCGTCGCGAGCAGCTCGTCGCGGCTCGGCGCGTTGTTCAGCAACGACCCGCCCGGCCAGGCCGCGCAGTTCGCCACCGCGCCCTTCGACGGCCAGGTCGTCATCAGCGGCTCGTCCACCGTGCGGCTGCAGGTCGCCGCGGACCCGGCGCACCCGCAACCGGACGCGGTGCTGTTCGCAAAGCTCTACGACGTCGGTCAGGACGGCTCGCGCGTGCTGCCGGCCAACGCCATCGCGCCGTTCCGGGTGAGCGGGCTGCCCGCCGACGGCACCCCGGTCGACGTGACCGTGGCGCTGCCCGGCATCGTCCGGCCGATCGAGGGCGGCCACTCGCTGCGGCTGGTCGTCGGCACCACCGACCAGGGGTACGCCGCGCCGGCCGCACCCGCGGTGTTCCGGATCGGGCTGGCCGCGGGCACCGCGTTGGCCGTGCCGGTCGTGCCGGGCAAGTCCGTCGGGTCCCCGGCACCGGTCGGGCAGCTGGCCGGCATCGGGGTGACGCTGGCGATCGGCCTCGCCGCGGTGCTCTTCGCGGCCCTGCGCCGGCGCCGGGCCACCGACGTCGACGCCGAGCTGGCCACGACTCCGCTGGTCATCGAGGGTCTGCGCAAGCAGTACGCGGGCGGGTTCGTGGCGGTGAAGGACCTGTCCTTCCGCGTCGAGCCGGGCCAGGTGCTCGGCCTGCTGGGGCCGAACGGCGCGGGCAAGACGACCACCCTGCGGATGCTGATGGGCCTGATCACGCCGACCGAAGGCACCATCCGCGTGTTCGGGCACAAGATCACCCCGGGCGCGCCGGTGCTCTCGCGCATCGGCTCGTTCGTCGAGGGCTCGGGCTTCCTGCCGCACCTGTCCGGCCGGGCGAACCTCGAGCTGTACTGGGCCGCCACCGGACGTCCGGCCGAGAAGGCGCACTTCGCGGAGGCGCTCGAGATCGCCGGGCTCGGCAACGCGGTCGAACGGCGGGTGCGGACCTACAGCCAGGGCATGCGGCAGCGGCTGGCCATCGCGCAGGCGATGCTCGGCCTGCCGGAGCTCATGGTGCTCGACGAACCGACCAACGGGCTCGACCCGCCCCAGATCCACCAGATGCGCGAGGTGCTGAAGCGGTACGCCGCGACCGGCCGCACGGTGGTGGTGTCGAGCCACCTGCTGGCCGAGGTCGAGCAGACCTGCACCCACGTCGTGGTCATGCACCGCGGCTCGCTGGTCGCCTCGGGCGAGGTCGGCGAGCTGGCCGCGGCCGGCGGCGAAGCGACGTTCCGGGTCGACGACCCGGCGGCGGCCGCGGCGGCGCTCAAGGCGCTGAGCGGCGTCACCGACGTCGACGTCGACGGCGAGCTCGTGCACGCGAACCTCGGCGAGCTGCCGCGGGCCGAAGGTGTGGCCGCGCTGGTGCGCGCCGGGGTCGCGGTGGAGCAGGCCGGGCCTCGGCGCCGGCTGGAAGACGCGTTCCTGCAACTGGTGGGAGAAGAGTCGTGAGCGAGGGTGTGCACACCGACCCGCACGCGCTGGACGAGCTGAGCGACCTCGCGTCGGCCGAGCACGCGGGCGTCGGGCCGGACGGCGCGGTCGAGGGCTACTCGGCGCGGCGGACGCTGCGGCTCGGCGTCGAGCTGCGGCGCCAGCTCAAGCGGCGGCGGACGCAGTTCCTGCTCGGGTTCGTCGCGCTGCTGCCGTTCATCCTGGTGATCGCGTTCCAGCTCGGGCAGTCGAACCCGAACCGGCGCAGCGGCGGCTTCGTCGACCTGGCCACGGCGTCCGCGCCGAACTTCGTCGTGCTGGCGCTGTTCGTGTCGGGGACGTTCCTGCTGCCGATGATCGTCGCGCTGTTCTTCGGCGACACGATCGCGAGTGAAGCGTCGTGGTCGAGCCTGAAGTACCTGCTGGCGATGCCGGTGCCCCGGCAGCGGGTGCTGCGGCAGAAGGCGATCGTGTCGGGCCTGCTCTCGGCGTTCGCGCTGGTGCTGCTGCCGTTGGTGTCGCTCGGCGTCGGGGTGCTCTGGTACGGCGCGGGCGACGCGATCAGCCCGACCGGCGACGCGGTGTCCTTCGGCGACAGCCTGCTGGCCATCGCACTGTCCACTGTGTACATCATCCTGCAGCTGGCCTGGGTGGCCGGGCTGGCGCTCGCGCTGAGCGTGTCGACCGACGCCCCGCTCGGCGCGGTCGGCGGCGCGGTGCTGGTGGCGATCCTGTCGCAGATCCTGGACCAGATCACCGCGTTGGAGGGGCTCCGGAACTACCTGCCGACGCACTACGCGTTCTCTTGGATGGACCTGATCTCGACCGACGTCGACTGGACCAACCTGGCCAGCGGCCTGCTCTCGGCGGCGATCTACGGAACGGTGTTCTTCCTGTACGCGGGACGGCGGTTCGCTCGGAAGGACATCACCAGCTGAGGCCCACGGGCGGCGTACGCTGCGGAGATGACCGCCGTGGTGGAATGGCACCAGCCGCCCGCGCCGCTGGTGAAGACGCTCAACGCGGTGCTGCGCGTGGTGCTGCCCAGCCCGCTCGGCCGCGGCGTCGGCGAGTTCATGTTGCTCGCCTTCGCCGGCCGGCGGACCGGGCAGCGCTACCGCGTGCCGGTCACCGCCCACCGCGATGCCGAGGGGCTGTGCGCCCTGACCCCCGCGCGCTGGAAGGTCAACTTCCGCGGCGGCGCGGACGTCGGCGTGACGTTCGCCGGCCGGACGGCGCCGATGCGCGGAGTGCTCGTCGAGGACGAAGCCGAGGTCGCGCGGACCTACCTGGACCGGATGACCGAGCTCGGCATGCGTCGCGCCGCCCGGATGATCGGCCTGAAGTTCCCGCTCGGCCGGCTGCCGACCCTCGACGAGGTCGTCGAACTGGTGCGGGCGGAGCACTTCGGCGTCGTCCGGTTGAGCGTCGGGGCCTGACCGGCCCACCGACTCCGCGGTACGGTCGGGCCGTGCCGATCACCCTGGAGAACCACCGCGACGTCGCCGTGCTTCGGATCGAGCACGGCCGGGGCAACACGCTCGACACCGACTCCTGCCGGGCGCTGGTGCGGCAGCTCGAGGAGGCCGAGCACGCCCGCGCCGTCGTGCTGACCGGGACCGGCCAGATCTTCTGCGCGGGCGTCGACCTCAAGCGGCTCGACGAGGGCGGGGCGCCGTACGTGGCGGAGTTCCTGCCGCTGCTGTCCGACGCGCTGCTGGCCGTGTTCGGCTGCCCGCGTCCGGTGGTCGCCGCGCTGAACGGGCACGCCATCGCCGGCGGGGCGGTGCTCGCCGCGGCCTGCGACCACCGGGTGCTGGGCGCCGGCCGGATCGGGGTCACCGAACTGCTCGTCGGGCTCCCGTTCCCATTGGCCGCGCTGGAGATCCTGCGCTGCACCTACGGGACCACCCGGCTGCCGCTGCTCACCTACCCGGGTGAAACCTGGGGCGGCGAGGAAGCGTTAGCCCGCGGGCTGGCCGACGAGCAGGCCCCACCGGACGACGTGCTCGAGCGGGCCCTCGCCGTCGCGGCGCGGCTCGGCGACCTGCCCGCCGAGCCGTTCGCCCACACGAAGGCCCAGATCCGGCAGCCCTTCCACGAGCGGATCGCCGAATACCGCCACTCGGACGACCCGCAGGTGGAGCGGCTGTGGCAGTCGGCCGAGGCGCTGGCCGCCGTGAAGTCCTATGTGGACCGGGTGCTCCGTTAGGCCGGCACGCCGCTTTCGGCGAGCGCCTTGATGCCCTCGACGGTCTTCTGCATGTTGGCCTGCAGCTCGCCGAGCCGCATGGCGACGATCTCCTCTTCGTGCTCGGGCATCGAGCCGATGATCTTCGTCAGGTTGGACGGGCCGGGGCCGATCCGGGCCCACTGCCGCAGGATCGTGCCGTCGCCGTCCGGGACGAGCTCGAACTTCCACGACGCGGCCGGGTTCGCCACGTCCATCACGGCCCACGCGAACAGCCGCCCGGGCTCGTAGCCGGTGACGGTCGAGACCGTCTCCCACTCCCCGGCGACCGGGTGGGAGTTGCGGCCGCGGAACCGCGCGCCGAGGCCGGGCTCGGCGTCGTCGACCCAGCCGCCACCCTGGAACTCGGTGGAGAACCGGGCCGGCAGGTCGATGTCCAGCAGCCAGGACCAGATCTCGGCCGGCCGCGCGGCGACGCGGACCTCGACCTGGGCCGTCGGGCAGTCGGAAACCTTCATGGCGGACCCCTCGCTCGATGACGGTGCCTACGGATCCGGACCGTAACGCGGCGCCGAACACGCGGACAACTCGCACGATGCCCCCGGCCGGGCACGCCGGAAGACCCGGCGCCACCCGCCGAAAGTCGGATCCTCACCGATTCTGTGCCCGGACAGCCGATTGCCGACCACCGCCGGTTCTGTGAGGGTCCCACCGAGGGTTTCGACGACGGGGTGGTGCTCGATGCGCAGACTTTTCACCGCGGGTGCGGTCCTGCTGGCGCTGGCCGGCCTGGCGCCGGCGGCCACGGCGGCGCCGGACATCAAGGCGCAGCTGCAGCGGATCCCGGGGCTGACGGTCGTGTCCGAGGACGCGGCTCCGGCCGGGTTCCGGTTCTTCAAGCTGACCTACACCCAGCCCGCCGACCACCGGCACCCCGGCGCGGGCACGTTCCAGCAGCGGTTCACGTTGCTGCACCGCGACTTCGCCGCCCCGACGGTCGCCTTCACGAGCGGCTACAACGTCAGCGGGTCGCCGAACCGCTCGGAGCCGACGCAGATTGTCGACGGCAACCAGCTGTCGATGGAGTACCGCTACTTCACGCCGTCGCGGCCGGAGCCGGAGAACTGGGCGAAGCAGCTGACGATCTGGCAGGCCGCGGCGGACGAGCACCGCGCGGTGCAGGCGTTCAAGGCGATCTACCCGGGCAAGTGGCTGGCCACCGGCGGCAGCAAGGGCGGCATGACCGCGACGTACTTCCGCCGCTTCTTCCCCGACGACGTCGACGCGACGATCCCGTACGTCGCACCCAACGACGTCATCGACCCGGTCGACGTCTACAACCGGTTCCTCTCCCGTGTGGGCAACGACCCGGCGTGCCGCGACGCCTTGAAGGCGATCCAGCGCGACGCGCTGAAGCGGCGTGACGAGCTGGGGGCGATCGCCGCGGCGGACGCGGCCGAGCGCGGGCTGACGTTTTCGATCGTGGGCTCGGCCGACAAGTCCCTCGAGATCTCGGTGATCGACTCGTACTTCGCGTTCTGGCAGTACCAGACGCAGGCGGACTGCGCGACGGTGCCGCCGCCGGGCGCGCCCGCGGCCGACGTCTACGCCTGGTACGAGAAGGTGGAGAGCCTCAACACGTACTCCGACCAGGACCTGGCGCCGTACGTCCCGTACTACTACCAGGCGGCGGTGCAGCTGGGCTCGCCCGAGGCGTACGACGGCTACCTCCGCGACCTGCTGCGCTACCCCGGCGCCGACCAGCCGAAGACGTTCGTGCCGGCGTCGATCCGCCTGCCGCGCTTCGACTACGCGGCGATGCCGGACATCGACTTCTGGGTGAAGACCCACGGCGCCCGTCTGCTGTTCGTGTACGGGTCCAACGACCCGTGGGGCGCGGAGCCGTTCGAGCTGGGCCGCGGCAGCCGCGATTCGTACCGGTACTACGTCCAGGGTGGCAACCACGGCTCGAAGATCGCCCAGCTGGCCCCGGCCGAGGCGGCGGCGGCAACGGCGACGATCCGGCGCTGGGCCGGCCTGTCACCGGTTTCCTCGCCGGCGCTGCGTTCGGCGCCGGCTCCGGCCGGCTTCCCCGACTTCGACGCGGACCTGACGCCACGGACGCGGCTGTAACTTTCCTCAGGCCGGGCGTACTCTCACCACACCCTGACGGCCCGGCCTGAGGAGGCGCGCATGCCTCGTCCCGTCCACTTCGAGATCCACGCGAGCGACCCCGAACGCGCGGCGGCGTTCTACACGGCGGTGTTCGGCTGGAAGTTCGAGCGCTGGGGTGAGGTGCCCTACTGGGTGATCACCACCGGCGAAGGCAGCGGGATCGACGGCGGCTTGCTGCCTCGCCAGGGCCCGGCGCCCGAGGCGTCGGCCCCGATCCACGGCTTCGTCAACACGATCGACGTGGCGAACCTGGACGAGGCACTGGGTGACGTCAACCGGGCCGGCGGGACGCTGGCGCTGCCGAAGAACCCGGTTCCGGGGGTGGGGTGGCTGGCGTATTGCAAGGACACCGAAGGGAACGTGTTCGGGTTGCTGCAGGCGGACGAGAACGCCCCTGCGCCGGAGTGAGTCAGGGCCGCTTGGCCTTGGGCAGCCTTCGGACGACCTCGTCGTAGGAAGCATCGATCAGCTCTTCGAGCTCAGCGCCGGGCACTCCGGCGCCGAGCTCGACGCGGTTCCAGCCGTAGCGGCCGAGATAGTCCATGACGCTGACCGCACCGGGATAGCGAGCGCGGACCTCGGCGGCTTCTTCCTTGGTGGCCCCGCATTTGACGGCGACGCTGCCGGGCTGGTCCTGGCCGATGAAGGCGAAGCCCTTGCCACCGACCTTGGCGACGAGGACGTGGTCGCCGAAGGGGTAGGTCTCTTCGGCGCCGGGCTTACCGAGGCAATAGGCGACGACGGCTTCGAGGTTCACGGTTTCAGCTCGACCAGCTCGAGATCGGCAGGACGATCCCCGCCTCCGCCTTGGTCGGCGCGCCGATCTCGGGCTCCCGGTCGGCGGCCAGCCTCGCCTTCAACTCGCCCAGTGCGGCGCGCACAGCACCCGCCTTGGTGTCTCCGGTCAGCTCGGCGACCTCGGCCGCGAGCCGCTCCGTTTCGGGGTCCTTGATGTTCATCCGGCCGGGCCCGCTACTTGATGCCGGCCGCGTCCATGCCCCTCAGCTCCTTCTTCAGGTCGGAGATCTCGTCACGCAGGCGGGCCGCCAGCTCGAACTGGAGGTCGCGGGCCGCCTGCATCATCTGGTCGGTCATCTGCTGGATCAGGTCGGCCAGCTGGGCCCGCGGCATCGCCGACACGTCCTTGTCGACCAGCATGCCCGAGCTGCGGACCCGGTCGCCCTGTTCGGGCTTCTTGCCGCGGGAGGAGTTGCGGCCCGAGCCGCCCACCGAGACCTGCTCGGTGTCCTCGGCTTCGCTGTACACGCGGTCGAGGATGTCCGCGATCTTCTTGCGCAGCGGCTGCGGGTCGACGCCGCGTTCCTTGTTGTACGCCACCTGCTTCTCGCGGCGGCGGTCCGTCTCCTCGATCGCGTGCTGCATCGAGTCGGTGATCTTGTCCGCGTACATGTGGACCTCGCCGGAGACGTTTCGCGCCGCCCGGCCGATCGTCTGGATCAGCGACGTGCCGCTCCGGAGGCCGCGGCGATCCGCGCCGCCAGCTCGGAAACCACCACACCCTGCCGCACGTGGTCCTTGCCGCTGTTGCCGTGCGACGCGTCGAT
>NZ_JBSFNC010000163.1:0-18810 GCF_053586895.1 Amycolatopsis sp. NPDC003731
GATCGGCGACCTGGGAGCACTGTCCGAGGCCGCCGTGGACCTGCACGGCACGACGCTCGCGCGGGCGCTCGGGGTCGACGATCCGGAGAATCCGGGGGTGCTCACCCTCGAGCAGGGCAAGAAGATCACCGAGATCGTCCGGAAAGGGCGATGACGTTCGCTGGGGGAGCTGGTGGAAGCCGAGGACAGCGGGGCACCGCACCCGCTCATGCAGTGGAAGCTGACCGACCATGGCCCGCTGGACGAGCAGGTGCACATCCAGGTCGGCACGCTGGCGCGCGGGTACTACGTGGACCACACGGGCTTCGGCCACCGGTTGTTCCCGGACAAGCGCACGGCCTGGGAAGCGATCAAGGACTTGATGCGCCGCCATCGCGGGACGTGGCGCGAAACCTCGGGTGACCGCGCGCCGTTCGACGAACTGCGTCCGCCGGACGGGTCCCGGGTGCTCTACGACACCGGCGGCAACTGCCTGTTCGGGCACTGGGGCGAGGACAAGGACGAGCGGTGGGATCGGTATCTGGACGCGCTGGCCCGCGGCCGCCGCTTCCACGAGACCGAGGCGCATGCGCTGTTCGGGGGCGTCATCGAGGCGGTGACGTTCATGGATCCGGACACCGGTGCCGAGCGTCACGCGGTGACGACCGCGATCGACCCGGGCTCGGACTACCGCGTCGTCGACTACCCGGACCGCGATGCCGCGGCCGCGGCGTACGAGAAGGAGGTGTACGACCACGCGGACGAAGAATTCGGCTACCGGTGGAGTGATCTGCCCGAGGTCCCGGTCGATCCCGCCTCCTCGCTCCCGAAGGGTCTGAAGGTGCTGGGCGACGGCACGGTGATGAACGAAGACGACCACGAATACCTGTACGGCGCGCCGCCCAGCCGGATGACCTGGCCCCGCACACCCCCCTCCGCAGCGCCCCGACGAGTGCGCGGCATGACGGCCGCGCCCCGGGACTGGGGACCGGGGGAGGCCCACCTCGAGGACGTCACCCCGGCAGAGTGGCAGGACGAGAACCCGGAACTGCGGGCCAACGCCCTGGTACTCCTCGCCCTCGCCGACGGGCGGGTGCTGCTCGCCTCAGCGCACGACGGCGCGGCACGCATGTGGAGCGCCCGCGACGGCCGGCAGCTGCGCAATGTGGTCGGCCACAGCGAATGGGTGCTGTCGGTCGGGCTGGTCGCGCTCGAGGATGGCCAGGTCGTGCTGGCCACCGGCGGGAAGGACGGGCTGGCCCGGGTGTGGACAGCGCAGGAGGGGAAGCCGGTGCGAGAGATCGAGGCGCACCGCTCGCCGGTGAACGCGGTCGCGTGGGTCTGCCCGCCCGACGAGATCCCCTGGCTGGTCACCGGCAGCGACGACGCGACCGTGCGGGTCTGGGAGCCGGACACCCGCGGGGAGATCGCTGTGCTGGAAGCGGGCCGGCCGAGCGTCGACATCGTGTGGTCGGTCGCCACCGCCGTGCTGCCCGACGGGCACGTGTGCGTCGTGGCCGGGACCGACGACAGCATGACCGCGTCGGTGCACGTGTGGGACGTGACGGCCGGGCAGCGGCTGCACCGATTCACGATTGAGCGGGACGACGCGGATATCCGGGCGCCGCAGGTCGCCGTGGTGACGCTGGCGGACCGGTCCTTCCGGGTCGCGGTGGCGGTGGGCGCCACCGTGCGGGTGTGGGACGGCCTGACCGGCGAGCCCGTGCGGACATTCTCCCTGCCGGACGCGCGCGAGTCGGCGGTGGCCATGGCGGTGCTGCCCGACCTGCGGGTAGCGGTCGCGGCGACCGACGGCGGCCGCACCGTCCTCTGGGACGCGGAATCCGGGGTGGAGCTGGCCACGGCGACGAGCGGGCGGCCGGATTTCCCGCACGCGGTGGCCCTCGCGGCCCGGCCGGACGGCGGGTTGCTGCTGGCGGTGGGCCGTCAGGACGGCGCGCCGGCGCGGATGTTCCGGCTGGATCTCTGAAGGGAGCGGCCGATGCCGATCGACGAGCAGATCGAACTCCTCCGGGACTTGTTGGAGCCGGGCGCCCCGGTGTTCGAGCCGGCCGCGGAAACCGAGTCCGCGGCACTGTGGCAGACCGTGCGCGCGATCGACCGCGGCACGGCTCCGCCGCCGCTCGCCCACCGGCTCGAGGCGGCCCACGTCCTGCTCGGGCGGTTCCACCACCTGCGGTACCGGCTTCGCCGAGAGCCCGTGGACCTGGCGAAAGCCGTAGTGTGCCTGGAGTTCGTCGCCGGCGACCACCGGCACGTGCCACCGGACCTGGAAGCCCTGATCGGCCGGTTCACCGACCCGCACGAGCAGGCACGGGCCGGTACCGACCTGCTCGCGGCGTCCCTGGCGAATCCAGACGAGGCATTGTTGGACGCGGGCATCCAGCTCATCACGCCGTCCGCGCCAGGCCGGCCGGACCTGATGTCCCTGCTGTGCCTCGCGCACCGGCGCCGTTACGAACGGTCCGGCTCGAGCGATGACCTCGAGCGGGCCATCGAGACCGGTGAACAGGCCGTGGAACTCGCGCCGGACGCCGAAACCCGCGACCGCCTGGCCGAGGCCTATCGCTGCCGCCACGCACTGCACGCCGACCTCCAGGACCTGCAGCGGGTGATCGACCTGCTCGAACAGGTGGTACCCGCGGACGAGCAGGCGTCGGCGAAGCTGGCCACCGCCTACCGGCTCCGCTACGACCGGACCGGCGAGCCCGAGACGCTGGACCAGGCGGTGACCCACGCAGAGCGGGCCGCGAACCCCGTCGAACTGAGCGTCACGCTGCTGCGCCGCTTCCGCCGGAACAGCTCACTGCCGGACCTGGTGCGCGCGGCTGCGCTGGCCGCCGGCGAGCCCAAGGTGGCCACCGAGCACGCAGCCGAGATCGCCGCGGTGTTCCTGGCGAAGCACGAGTACGGCGGCGAGCGGGCTGACCTCGAGCATGCGGTGCGTATCGGTGACCAGGCCCTGGCCGCGATCCCGGACGACGACCCCGGCCGGCCGGAACTGCTGCGCATGGCCGCGGTGGCCCGGCATCGCCGCTACCTCAGTGAAGGGTCCGAACCGGACTTGGAGCGCGCGACCACGCTGGCCCGGTGGGCCTACGAAGGCTTCCCGGTCCACCAGCCCGGCCGGGCCGAAGCGGCGGTGACGCTGGCCGCGATCCTCCTGACCCGGCACGCCCGCAGCGGGGTGCGCGCCGAACTGGACCGCGCGGTGGAGCTGACCGAGCCACTCGTGACCGACGGCTGCCCGCCGGAGTGGACGGCGACGCTCAGCCGCGCCTGTCAGGCCCGCTACCTGGTGACGTCGGCCCGGCCGGACCTGGACCGCGCAATCGAGCTCGGGGAATGCGCGGTGGCCGCGACCGCGGCCACCGACGTGTCCCGACCTGCCCGCCTCGCCGACCTGGCCGCGGCCTACCGCACCCGCAACGGTTCCGGCGCGGACCCGGCCGACCTGAGCCGGGCGGTCGAACTGAGCATCCAGGCCGTCGACGGAACGCCGGAAGAGCACGTCGACCTGCCGTGGCGCCGGTCGGCGCTCGCGGAGGCCCGGCTCGACCGGTACCGGGTGGAGCGGGACGCTGCTGACCTCGACGCGGCCGTGGAGCTGAGCGAACGCGCCTGGCGGCAGGCGGGCTCGAACGGCACCGAGCACCCCGGACGGATGCGGCTGGCCGCCGTCTTCGCCGGTGCCCTGCTCGCCCACGTGGAAAACGGCGGACAGCTCGTGCCGGAGCTGCTTGAGGGACTCGTGCGGGATGTCACCGGGTCGCGCGCGGCGTCCCCGGTCGACCAGGTGGCCGCCCGGCACGCGGTGGGTGACCTCGCTCTGGCCGCCGGACAGGCGGGCATCGCGGCGCCGGTCCTGGACTCGGCGATCGCCCTGCTGCCGTCCTTGCCGCCCCGAGAAGCCGGCTGGGCGGACCGGCAGCAGCGGGTCGGCGACCGGCTCGGCCTGGTCGAAGCGGCGGTGTCGGCGCACTGCGCGATCGACGACCCGGCGGGGGCGATCGAGACGGCAGAACTGGGCCGCGGGGTGCTGCTGGCCGCCGAGGCGAACACCCGCGTCGACCTCGCCGAGCTGGCCGAACGGCAGCCGCGGGTGGCCGACCGGTTCGAGTGGGTGTGCGAGCGGCTCAACACGCCCGGCTTCCCGGCAGACGAGCGGAAGCGCTGGTGGTCGGACTACGACAATCTCCTCGGCGAAATCCGCGCGTTGCCGGGCTTCGAGGAGTTCCTCGCCGCACCGCGGGCGGCCGACCTGCGGCCGGAGGCGGGCACGACAGTGCTCGTCAACGCGGACCGGCACGGCGGCAACGCGGTCCTCGTCCGCGCCGACGCCGACCCCAGCATGGTCGCGCTGCCCGGCCTGCGCGACGGAGACGCCCGGGTGGCGGCGCTGCTGGACGCGTTCGCGGACGAGTCGCGGGCTCGCCGGTTGCGCCGCCGCCGCGTCGTGCCGGAGACGCTCACGTGGTTATGGGACGCCGTCGTCGAACCCGTAGTGCACGCGTTGCCCCCGTCCGACAGGCCGCATCGGGTGTGGTGGGTACCGACCGCTGCGCTCGGCCTCTTGCCCCTGCACGCCGCGGGCCACCCGGGACAACCCGGCGCCCTCGACGCACTGGTGTCGTCGTACGTCCCGTCGCTGCGCGGATTGCGCGACGCCCGCAAGCGGCACCCGGCCCAGGCCCGCCGCGGGCTCGTCGTGGCGATGCGGCACACGCCGGGCCACCCGGACCTGGCGGGCGCGGTGGCCGAAGCGGAGTCCCTGCCCGGAATCCCGCTGCGCGACGCCGACGCGGTCACCGACGAGGTGCTCACCGCCTTGACGAAGTCAACGTGGGCCCATTTCGCGTGCCACGCGGTAACCGACCCGGTGTCCCCGGCCGAAGGTGGCTTGATCCTCCACGACGGGATCCTGACGTTGCCGCAGATCGGCGGCCTGCGCCTGCAGGAGGCGGAACTGGCGTACCTGTCAGCGTGCGCGACCGCCAACCACGGCGTCCGCCACGCCGACGAAGTGCTGCACCTGGCATCGGCGTTCCAGCTCGCCGGATTCCGGCACGTCGTGGCCACCCTCTGGCCCCTCGCAGACGAGATCGCCATGAAAGCGGCCCAGGCGTTCTACGACGGCATGCCGGACACCCCGGTCGCCGACAACGCGGCCACGATCCTGTACCGGGTGACCCGCGAGCTGCGCGCGGAACACCCGGACCGCCCAGACCTCTGGGCCGCCCTCGTCCACAGCGGCCCCTGAGCGGCCGGTAACGCGTCTTTCGTCGGGACCAGCATGTGCTTGTGCTCCTGTGGTTCGAGTCCGGCCCTCCTGGCGTTCTTGGCTGGTGTCGAGTTGCAACAAGGGCAAGGGCGGGAAATGTCACCGCTGGAGCCTGCTCGTCGAGGCTGAAGATAACGTCGTGGACGGGTGGCAGTCGTCATCATCCGCTTCCCATCGACACCTCGCTGAGGAAGTAACCGATGTGACCCGTCCGTTCATGGCCCGGACTTCCGGCGCCTGATGCCGGCGGGTAAGGTGGGCGAGTTCTCTGATCCTTCTGTATAATGTCCTATGTGGCGAGCCCTAATGAAATTAAGTTCCCTCAAATCAATTTCGATCAAAGATTCCAAGAATAACAACATAAGGAACGCGTCGCCCTTTTCGAGCTCACGATTCGCCGACAGGTAGCGTTCGGGTACCCTCCGCTTGAATGCCGGAATGAGGTGAGCCGGAGCTGAGTTGAGCCGAACTCGGCGGGGAGTGCTGAGGGGCTGGTCAAGCTAAGTCGTCCAAGGGATGTCTCGTGACCCGGTGTTGGGCTGGCCAGTTCGGTAGTTGATCACGTTGGCATGGTCGACATGATCGCAGCGTCGCCGCGTGGATTGCCCCGTTCACCGGTTCGGACCGAAACAGTCTTTGCCTGATATGCACGGCGTCACTTGCGACCATCGTGCGGTTCACCTAGTACAGCCTGGTGGAGGCGAGCCCTGTGCTTTCGGTCCGATCCGGTACTGTGGCCCTGTGTGGCACGATTGTCCGGTTCGGGGCTGCGCCGGGCACGGTTCTCACCGGCGGGCGGCAGGCCGAGGTGAAATCGGGGCAGTGGACCTGGCCGTTGCGGACTCCTGCCCCTGATGAGTGGTGCACATGAGCCCCGACCCGATCGAAGTTCTACGACGTCGGCTGCTGCGCTTCCGCTGCACCGAAGACGCGGACACCGTCATCGACCCGGCGGCGCTGGCCGAGGCCGACGAGGTCGAAGCCGCGATATCGGGTCTCCGACGACGCGATAGTCCGGAGCGTATTTTCGACGGAGTCGTCGTCATGGCGAACCTGTACCACTTCCGGGGTCGTTTGCTCGGCGAGCGATCGTCCGAGGGCGACCGGCGCTTCGCGTTCGGGCTGTTCAGCATCGTGCACGAAGTCTTGCCGGACACGGTCCCCGAAGCTCTTGGCAACATCTATGCCCCGCCTCGGCGGGGCGCGCTACCCCTCGATGCCGTCGTTGACTCGAAGAACGAAGAAGCGTGCAAGCTCCTCGAGATCGTGCGGTCGGAAGGCACCGTAGCTCTGGCTGAGCAAGCCATATACGGCTTGCGGGGGCTCGTCGAGCTGACCGACCGGCACTCCGATATGCAGGCCATGGTCATGGCCAATTTGGCGCGGGCGCTGCTGTTGCGGTTCGAACTGGGTGCGCCGAAAAGTGTGCTGGACGAGTTTCTGATGGTCAGCAGGGCGGTCGTGGCCAGAACGCCGCGAGGTGATTCTTCCTGGCTAGGACGGGCATCAGACCTCGGCGTGGCCCTTATCCGTGCGTACGAGCTCACCGGCGAGGGTGCATTGCTCCGGCAGGCGATAGCGGTGTTCCGAGAGGCCGTGGACGACGCTGCTGCGGACGGTCCCGATCTGGCGGTGTGCCTGGTGCACTTCAGCGATGCGCTGAACCTGGCCTTCGACCTCGAGGGAAGGGCCGAGCACCTGGAATCGGCGATCGAGGTCGGTCGCCGGGCGGTTGAGGCCACGGCCGGCCGCCGCGACGACTACGCCCTAGCGCTTTCGAACCTCGGTAACGCGCTCGGCAAGCGAGCGGACCGGTTCGACGACGCCGAGTCGCTTGTCGAAGCGATCAGCCTGCAGCGTCGGGCCGCTGAGATCACCCCCGAGGGGCATGCGCGTCGCCCCTTGTACCTGGCCAATCTGGGTTCCGACCTGCAGCGGAAGTACTTTCGGTCCGGGGACCTGGCGACCTTGGAAGAGGCTCTGAGCGCGCTCCGGGCGGCGGTGGCGGCGACCCCGGCAGGGCACCACCAGCGACCACAGCGGTTGAGCAGTCTCGGCACGGCCCTGCGCATCAAGCACGACAGCGTGGGCGCCACGGGGGCACTCGACGAAGCAATCGAAATCCTGGGTGCTGCCGTGGAAACGACGAGGCCTGACGACGTCTACCGGCACTCCCGGTTGCGGGCATACGGCGCCGCTCTTCTCGGGCGTTCGCAGTCGGCCACTGACCCGGACGATCTCGACCGGGCGATCGAAATCTTCCGGACCGCTACCACCATCGGAACCGACGACAGCGGCGCAAAAATAGGCATCTCCCAGCTGGCCAATGCCCTCCGCGAGCGGTACCGCAAGACCGGTGACGGATCCGATCTGGAGGAGGCGATCTCACTGCACCGGCAGGCTGTCGAGACCGAGGACGCCCACGGCGTCATGGCCGGATTTCACTGGAGCAGCTTGGCAGAGGCCCTCGTCGACGAATACCGGGCCACCGGGGACCCGACGACGCTGGACGAAGCGATCGGCGCCTACCGGACCGCGCTTGACAACTCTCCCGGCGAACGAGTCGAGCGAGCGACACACCTATACGACCTGGGGCGTCTGTTGTGGACCCGGGCGCGGGTGACCGGCGACCGGGCCACGGCTGCAGCGGCACTGGGGTCACTCCGTGACGCGGTGGCGGTGGAGACCGCACCGGCGTGGACGCGGGTGCTGGCTGCGGAGTTGTGGGGGCAGGCCGCCGCACGAGCCGGGCACCTTTCGGAGGCGCTCGACGGATACGCCGCCGCGGTCGAACTGATCGACACGTTGGTGTGGCGCGGTCTTGGCCGAGCTGACCAGGAACGGCAACTCGCGCGTGTGGCCGGTCTCGCGCGCAACGCGGCAGCGTTCGCCATCGCCTGCGGCCGGCCCGAACGCGCGGTCGAGTTGCTTGAACACGGCCGAGGTGTGTTGCTGGCCCGCACGCTCGATGCCCGTACCGCCTATGACGATTTGCGTCTTCACCTGCCCGAACTGGCCGATGAGCTGGCCGACGTGTTGGACGCACTGCAACATGGCTCCTTTGCCCCCGGTGCCAGCGAGGACGTGGCCGACCGTGACGACGGACGGTCGAAACTCGCGGTCCGCCGGGACGAGCTGCTGGCGCAGATCCGCCGATCGAACGGATTCCAGGACTTCATGCGCCCGGCCCGGTTCGAGTCGTTCCTGCCCGCGGCCTCTGGCGGCCCGGTGATCGTCGTCAACACGAGCGACTACCGGTCCGACGCCCTGATCGTCACCGCACTCGGTGTCCGAGCAGTGCCGCTGCCGAAACTCACCGAGACGAAAGCGGATGCCGAGGTCACTCGATTCACCAAGGCCATCAACGCCCTGCACAGCTCCTCGGCTACGTTGACAGCGGTACTCGCTGCGCGCGGCACGATCACCGACGTCCTCGGCTGGCTCTGGGACGCGATCGCCGCACCCGTCCTCGACGCTCTCGGCGACCACCACGACGGCGGCCGTGTCTGGTGGTGTCCCACCGGACTGCTCACCCTGCTGCCGTTGCACGCCGCAGCGCGGGGAACGGCGCCCGGTGTGCTGGATCGAGTAATCTCCTCCTACACGCCCACCTTGCGTGCTCTCATCCACGCGCGGCAACGAACCGCCGAACCGGCGCCGAACCGCCTGCTGACCGTGTGCGTCTCCGTTACGCCCGACCACCCGGAACTACCCGGCGCCGCCGCCGAGGTCGCAGCGATCGCCGCGCACACCGAAACCACCCAGCTCGCCGATGGCAACGCTAACGTGCCGACCGTGCTGGAGCAGCTCGGCCGACACTCCTGGGCGCACTTCGCCTGCCACGGAGTCCAAGACCTGGACAACCCGTCCCGTGGGCGCCTCGTGCTACACGACCGCCCCTTGATGATCCGAGAGATCACGACCATGCACCTGCGCAGCGCCGAGTTCGCCTTCATGTCCGCGTGTGACACCGCGCGTGCCGGAACCCACCTGGCGGACGAAGCCATCACCGTCGTCGGCGCGATGCAACTGGCCGGCTACCGGCACGTGGTGGGGACGCTATGGTCGATCCAGGACGCCGTCGCCACCAAGGCCGCAACCCGGCTGTACAAGGGGATGCCCCGGCCGGGTCAGCCCGCGGCGGCGGCGGCCGCCGCACTACACGACACTGTGCGTTCGCTGCGCGAACTGTTCCCCAGCCAGCCGGCCTTGTGGGCCGCCTACGTTCATCTCGGCCCGTAGTCGCGCGCGACGACCCGCGCGAGAGGAACGGAAGCCCGTCTTGGTTGAGCTGGCGCCTGCAGGGAAACCGGCTCAGTGCGGCATCTCAGTTGCCGCAGCTGCTCGCGCGGCACACCGAGATCGCGCAGGTGCCGGCGACTGTCGCGCCGAGGTAGGCCGAGCGCGGTGATGGCGATATCGGCCCGTGCCCACTGCGGTCCCACGTTCCCGCTGGGCGGCTGCGGATCGCCACGAGGGAACCATGTTGAAGCTAGGCAACGGAGAGAGCGGTCGTTGGACCTCGGCAAGGAGCCGAATGCGCCTAGACGTCGCCGTCAGACCCGGGTGGCGACGATGACTACGTAGGTCCGGGAGGTCATATTGCTTGCTGCTTCCGTGCTTGACTAAGAGCGGGCGAAGGCGCGCAGGACGCGCGGCTCGCGGATAAGGATCCGGCGCCGGCCGGTCTCGATGATCCCACGCTCCCGCAGGACGCGCAGGGCGCGCGCGACCGTGCGTCGGGCGGCGCCGACCTGCCCGGCGATGTCCTCCTGCGACAGCGCGGCCTCGATGACCACGCCCTCCGGGACGCGCCGGCCGTGTTCCTCAGCCAGTCGGACCAGCCGCACGGCTACGCGGCGGCTCACGTCGAACGCCGCGGAATCAATACGTGCTGACTCGGCAGCACGCAGCCGCACGGCGACAGTCTTGATCGTCGCGATGGCGATGGCGGGCCGGGCCTGCAGAACGTCGACGAACTCCGCCCCGGTCAGCTGGAAGACGGTACAGGGCTCGATCGCCCGCACCGACGCCGACCGGGGCAGCCCGGTGACTGCCGCGAGGTCACCCAGCACCTCACCGGGGCCGCGCAGCCCGAAGAGCACCTCACGTCCGTCCTCGACGATCGTGGAGACGCGCACCCAGCCGGAAACCAGCACGTGCACGTGGTCGGACGGATCACCCTCCATGACCACGACGTCGTTCGCCCGGAACCGGCGACGCGTGCCCCGGGCGAGCAGGTACTCGCGATCGGCTTCGGAGAGGTAGGCCAGGAACGCCCCATGGTCTGGCCTGGTGGCAGTCGCCACCGCGCTTGTCTCCTGAGCCGAATCTCCGTAGTGCACGCGCTCGGGTACCCTGCGGCGAGGAACGGCCGCCGAGCCCTGCGAACGCTCTACCGCTGGCTCATCGGCTCGCGATGCTCCTGCTCGACTCTTCACCCGCTTGAGCATGGCCTCGACGTCCGTGCGGGCGCTCAGCTCGCGGCCTAGCTCGGCGTCGGCCTGCCGCAGAATTGCCTCCGCCTCGACGTGCTCGTTGTCAGTCACGACAGACCTCCTTCCGACCTCAACTTCTTGGCAACGTCGGCAAGGCCGTAACGTCGGTGCGAGCGAACGGTCGCCTCGCTGATCCTCAGCTCCTTGGCGATCTCCGAGTCTTCAAGGCCTCCCAACCAGGCAGACAGCACCGCCCGCCGTCTGGGTGACAACCCGGACAAAAGCTGAGTAACTCTCGCTTTCGACTCCTGCTGGATGATCGGATCTTCATCGTAGTGCCGGAACGCCGGATCCTGGCGCTCGATGTCGTCGGGCAAGACAGCGAACTGCCGCTTGGTGATGGTCAAAGCATGACCCCGTGCCGTTGCCCGGATCCAACCTCTCGGATTCCCGATCTCCGCCCAGCGTTCGTACAAGGTCAGCATGGCTTCCTCTACTGCTTCTGTCGCGCTGTCCGGGCTGAAACCGCATCGAACGAGGTGCTGGACCTCTGCGAGCACGTGCGCACGGAAGAACGCGTCGAACGCCTCGTCATGTGACACCGCAGGTCCCACCTCCCCGTCCTCGTCCACTACTCAGTCCACCATCGAGAGTCGCCTCGTTACGGAATCTCCGATCACAGTCCGAACTCAGCGTCGCCGGGTGTATGCAACGACGAGCGCCAAGACGACAAGAACGCCCGCGGCGATGGCGACCACCGCAACCGACTGGGTCGTGACATAGAGGCTGGTCAGCCCCGCGATGACCGCGTTGCAGACGATGACGAAGGCGCTGTTGCTGTCCCCGGGGCCTGGGGCCTGCGGAGTGCGGTCTCCGCCGTTCAATTCGAGGCTCATGGAGTGCTAGATGCGAAAACGCGAGTTCTGTGCAATCGCGCGGTGCGCCTGCTGGACCCACTGGGGTGCTGGCTGACCCGATCCCGGTGCGCAGGCGGATCACCCATCGCGAGGGCCTGCAGGACCGGCCGGCGGCGCTCGCAGGCCGAAACCATCCGGGAGGTAGCCGGCGCCTCACCGCCTGCGAGAGGGAATGGCATGCCCAGCAGAAAACTCCAGCGCAGGTCACGCCGCTGCGGGCTGTCGCCGAGGACCGCGTCGACCGGCGCGTGCGCGTACTACGCCACGATCAACGGATGCTGGCAGTTGACCGAACGGGTCCGCACACTGGACGAAGCCGGGGTAGCCAACTCGTTCGGAGTGGCGATCAAGCATGGGAAGCCATGTCGTCGCCGGACGAGCGGGTCCCCGACAAGCACCAGGTCACCCCTCGCGACTGCGGGGCAACACGCCCTCGCCACGGTGCGGACCTGACCAGCACGTTCAGCCCTCATTGCCCCTTTCGCGCGTGTCCCTGGCCCCTCGAGAGGACGCGCCGCCGATCGCCGGCGTCGAGCTGCGGTTCGAGCAGCAACGAACCCGGCCGGTGAAGAGCCTGCGCCACGACGCGGACGTGCCCCGTCGCCCCCTGCTGGGAACCGGAACCGCCACGGAGCCACCCCGCACGAGCCCGGAGGTCGCGGCTGATCGTGCCCGAGAGGTGCGGTGGGTCAGGTGCGGATTTTGGCGATGACCGCGTCCGTGTTCTGACGGTTCATCCGTGCGACTGCCGATAGCTCGGCCGCTACAGTTCTGCTGTGAGCACATCTAATGATCACCACGTGCGGCAAGGACCGGACCTTAATTGGCTGGCCGACATCGTACTGAATGTCTACGGCAGGCCGAACGAAGTGCTGCTGCGGGTGACCCCGGCCTATGCCGACGAGTTGTGTGCGCTACTCGAAGCTGAAGGTCTTCGTGCGTACCCCGCGCTCGAACATTCGGTGGTCAACGGCCCCATGCTGGAGATCCTGTCGGTGCCGGCCGCCGGGGCTGTGGCGTGGGCCGTGCGGGACGTCGTACTGGCGTTCATGGCCGGGAACAAGGACAAGGAATTCACCGTCGTCACCCCGAACTACATGGTCACGGTCAAGGGGACTTCCGGAACGGAAGCTGTGCGCACCGTCGAGGCAATGACGGATAAATTGGAACGGCTGCAGCAGGCGATCGAGGCGGAGTGTGCAAAAGTGACGAACTACCACGGCCCAGTGTTCAACGGAGACATGACCGGTGCGCAGGTGGCGTGGGGAAACGAGGCGGTCACGCAGAACCAGCAGAACGCCAGCCGCACCGTAGCCCCCGGCTATGAGGCGCTCGCCAAGCTGGTCACCGACCTGCTGCAACAGTTTCCGCAGGTCGGGCTGGCAGAGGCCGAGCTTCGCGATGCCGAAGAAGCAGGGAATGAGGTGCTGGTGGAGATCACTGGCACCAAAGCACCCGAACCGGGGCGCCTGCGACGGGCCGTCAGGGGGTTGCGCGGCATCCTCGCGCCGATCGCCACCGGGGTGGTCGCGGGTACGGCTGCCGGTGCGCAGGACTGGGCAAAGGCCAGCATTGAAGCCCTGCACTCCATCACATTCTGACCCGTTTCCCAGGAATCCACGATGCCGAACACAAAACACGAACAGCACCGAGCCGCGGTGCTCCTGTACTTGACCGAGCCGGGCCAACGCGATGTGGACACCGTCCTCGCCACGCGAGGTTTCGACGTAGAACGCATCGCGAACTTCTCGATGAGCTTCAGCTCGACGGCCTGGTGAAAGTCAACTTTGGTCTCGCCGACACCTCGAGCGCTCCTGGGCTAGCGGCGAGCGACGATCTGGCCGTCGACGACCTCGATCCAGGCGCACACGTCTTCGGACAGCTGGTCGTACTGGGTGGCGGTGATCCCGCCGGGCGGCAACGCCTGCCGGGCTGGCATCGCCAGCGCTTGCGCCACCCCGGTCGACGTGAAGCTGCGAAATGCACCGGCGAGCTCGTCGGCCGTCATCCCGGCGGCCGCGCGTGCCCGTACCACGGCGACGGGCACGGGCGGCCAGCCGATGCCGGGCAGCCCGTCGAGCACGCTGGCGTTCACGACGATCTCGTCGAAGCTCACGCCGTGAGCCTAGGGCTGGCCGTTTCTGTCGGTGCTGGCCGCTACCGTGCCCGGCGAGGTCTTTGTCAGCCTCAACGGACGCGCGCCGCTGCCCGAAGGGGCTGGACAGCGGCCCGCGTCCGGTCAAGGTCAGATGACGCCCATCTCGTGCAGCTTGGCCCACGCGTAGAACGCGCCGCCGCCGCCGAGAAGGAGCCAGCCGAGGTACCTCAGCACGGCGAAGGCGCGCGTCCCTTGCTCGGTTTCCTTGCCGAAGATCGAAACATAGCCAGCGCACGCCAACAGGATGATGAGCAGGCCGATCAGGGTGTACAGCAGTGCCGAAAGCACGGTCGCTCCACTCGCGCTGACCTATCTGCCGCTGGGCTCGGCTTCAGGTCAGGCGCTGGTGGTGTCGGTGCTCCTGGCGCGCTGCGCAAAGCGGAGTGTGATGGGTGAGGAAGCCCAGTTCCTCAACCATCACTGTGCGTAAAGGTAAAATCACAATTTACGCAGGTGCACCGCAGAGTTCCGACTCCCGGCACGCTCAGTGACGATTTGAGGCATTTTTTCTTACTTTACTCGCCGGCCAAAGGGGAATCCACCTACTCGGCGCCTCCCTTTTGGTGCCCACATAAGCTCTCGGGGCTGCCGCCGGGCGGCACCCCCGCGGCAGCCCCGAGACCCAACAGCTCGAGCAAGGGGGTGGCCGGTGAGCAGCATCTACGTCACGACCCGGAACATCCCGCTCGGCAAGCTGACGAAGTACACGGGGAACGCCAACTGCGATGACTTCGGGAAGATCTGAGAGTCGATCAAGCTACGGCCAGTACCGGGCGCTGGTCGTGCGCCAGGCCGACGACAGGCCCTCCGGTCGATCCCTGCCACGGCGAGCGCGCCAGGTCCCGGCCGGCCACAGCCTGCCGCCGAAGCCGGCCCGCCCGCCCCGGCCGCGGGCGGTGCCCGAGCCGCACACGTGCCCGAGGCCACGACGCCGGGTTCCTCGGGAGCTGATCGTGGTGCTGACCCTGATCAGCGCGGTGGGGATCACCGCCGCGATCATCGTCGGCCAGGTCTTCCACAGCACCTGCACTCGCGGCACCCGAAGGCAACGACGACAAGGCAGCAGCCGTTCGGCCGCGGTTCCCTTACCGATGATTACCCCAGCCAGGCCGCACCGCCGGACAGCTCAGGCGAGCCAAGTCCAGCCTCTGTCAGCATGGATCAGAGCAGCTTGATCAGCAGCATCGACCAGCTCAAGATTCTTTGCGTTTCTTGTAGACGCTACACCGTGGTCCTCCGAGTCTTCTGCAGACAAGGCTAAGAGGGGATCACGAGAATGAGCGCCACTCCGCTACTCACCATCGCTGCTGTCTCGGCGCTCAGCATGCTCATGCGACAGGTGGTTGCCCTCTTGAGATACCGCGTACGCCGAGCCAGCATCGAACGGGTCATCTCCCGTGCAACACCTGGTAGCCGAATCATCGACCGTGACTCGGACGGCGCAGTAGTTGAGGTCACGGTCTGTGACACCGCCGCGGAAGACGCTCCCATGTACCCCGTTGGCCAACACGACCAGGGAACATGAAGCGTATGCGAGCGCCGGTGCTGTCTGCAGAGAGCTTCGAGACGTTCTACTGCTCGACTGCTCCCCGCGTTCTGCGCGCGGTTCAGCGCATAGCTGCCGGTGATCACCACATCGCTGAGGACGCGACGCAAGAGGCATATTGCCACCTGTGGAAACTCTGGTTGTGCAGGGAATCCGAGCCTCTCGACGACAACCGCAGGTACGTGGTAGGGATCGCTGCTCACAAAGTCATGGACGTGTACCGGCGCCAGCGCAGGCTCACGGAACTTGATGCCGAACTTGCCGAGGCCGTGGAGGACAGCAGGATAGACGACGTTCTTGACGAACTCGTAGTGCTCAAGACCGTGCGAGAGCTCATCGCCAGGCAACCGCCCCAACGGCGCGCTGTGGCAGTGCTGTTCTTCCTCGAAGAACTAAACTATGACGAGATTACAGCTAACCTCGAGATCAGCAAGTCCACCGTTCGAACCCACGTGCAGCGCCTGCGTGCTGTCCTGAAACCGCAGCTTGTCCGGCTTAGCCAGATCGACCAAGGAGGCGAGGGGCGATGACCGAGCCACACGACCCCATTCGCGATCTGGTACAGCGCGCCCATGAGCAAGACACTGATCGTGTCGAGTTCGACCCCCACGCTGGCCTGGCTGATCTTCAGCGTCGGCAACTTGTCGACCACGATCCCGCCCCACGGCAGGATCCTGGTCGCGGCGTGCATTCTTATGCGGCCGCGCACCACAGGACGATCATGGCCGTCGACATTGCCGGCTACAACGACCCCCGGCGGACGATGGCGCACCGGCTGGTCATCCACGACGGGTTCTGGAAGATCATGCGCACGGCGTTCGCGGACGCCGGCATCCCGTGGGACGCGCTCTTCAGGGAGAACACCGGCGACGGCGTGATGATCCACCTGCCGACGGAGGTGGCGAAGGCGGACCTGGTGGCCGAGCTGCCCGAACGGATGCTGGCCGAGCTGCGCCGCTACAACGAGGTCCACGCCGCCGAGGCGAACGTGCGGCTGCGGATGGCCCTCCACGCGGGCGAGGTGTATCAGGGCAGCCACGGAACGATCAGCGACGCGACCAGTCACGCGTTCCGGCTGCTCGACGCGCCCGAGGTCAAGGTCGCGTTGAAGGAGTCGAAAGCCGTGCTGGCGCTAGTCGTGTCGAACACGTTCTACCAGGACGTCGTCCGCGCGGACCCGGCCGCGGACACGCTCCCGTACCGCCGGATCCCCATTGAGAACAAGGAAACGAAGACCGAGGCCTGGCTTCGGCTGCTCGGCGCCGCGAACGACGTTCCAGTCTCCGTGTCTAACCGCGGGGACAGGGTTGCGTTCCCGGCGTTGATCGACGCGCTGCTCGCGGTCCCCTGCGTACGCAGTCCGGAAAGCCGCAAGTTGCTGCTGGAAATGTTCCCCCGAAGGGAAATCGCCGACATAGTGCCGTATCACGCCGAAGACCGCCTGCACGTGATCGCGCTTGCGCGAGCTTGCCTGCGGTTCGACGGCGGCCTCGTAGACCTCCTCAACACTGTCCGGGCCATCGAACCGGAATCCCCGCAGGTCATCGCCCTGGCTGCGACCATCGGCAAATGGGTGGAACTCCATGCGCCCCCAACCCGCGGGTCCGCGCCACCACGATTGCTCGGGTCGTCGGGGGCACCGCCCCCTACCGCGTAGTCGGGCGAAGACTCCGGCGCCATGGACCGCTTTGTCGCCCAGGCTTTGCAGCCGTCGGCGGCCGTGGGCGAGGTAGGTGTTACAGCTTGCTCACGCCAAGTGACTTCGACCGTCCGCCTCGTCGAAGTACTGCGGCCGGAGGCAAGGGCGCGCGGCCCCACTGGCGTACTCGCCGCGCATGAGAGAGCGGGTACGGTTCAAGCCCATCGAGGTGGCGAGAATGGTCGGCTGATCGGCGGTCACGGCTGTTCATGCTTCCGCAGCAGCACCGGTGTGGTGCGGCCCCGACCGTGGTGGTCCGGGCCGCACGGCGAGACCGCGTGGACGATGTCACCGTTCATGTGGGTGTCGGTTCCGTTCGGCAGGTTCGTCGATCTCCACGTGGCGGCGATGATGAATCTTGAGGTGCAGCCGCTTGGCTTCGTGCTCTCCCGGATGAAGCGTCGAGGTGGCCCGGAACGCCGTGAACAACCCGAGGATCCCGGCCAACAGCTTGATCGCCTCGTCACCGGACAGGCCGTCCGCCAGGTAGCCGATGCCGCACCCGACGACGGCCAGCAGGCCTACACCAAGAACGGACAGCCTGAGCGCACGCATCGCGCCCTCGGCCCGGTAGTGGACGAGCTCCCGCCGAGGAAACGGGCGGGTGCGGGCTCGCTGAGCTTTCGGTCGGGGCGCGGGGCGGGGCGCTCGGACGAGCGGCTCGTCGGCGAGGATGGCCTCAAGGTTCGCTGCCCGTCGGCGGCGTTCCTCATCAGTGGGCGTGCACTCGCTGCGGTGTAGGCGGGCGAGTCGGCGGTCCAGCTCCGCTTCGGAGATCGCGGTCCGGCCGGCCCGGCGGGCGCGGAAGACCGCGGCTGCTGCGCCGAGCAGCCCGCAGACCACGATCACGGCCAGCGTCATCATGGCGTCCTCACCTCCTGTCGCGTGGCGCTCGGGGCGGGCCGCTGCCCGCGTGCGGGCAGCGCGCGATCCACCCGGTGGTCAAGGAGGGTCATGATGGCGGCGAGCGTGCTGAACAGCAGGACGACGTTGGCGGCCACCGTCACGGTGTGCTTCAAGTACTTGCTCACGTTGACGTGCCTCCTTCCCATGCGGTGTCTTCTCGTTGCTTCCGGCGAGGGTCGGGCTGGTTCCGACCAATAGCCCGGCGCAGCTCTTTGCGAGCGCGGGACAGCTTCTCGCCGACCGACTTCTCCTTGATGCCGAGGATGTGCGCGATCTCTGCGTGGCTGAGCCCCTGCGCGTCCAGGCGGACGATCTGTTGCTCCCGGGGTTGGAGGCTCTGGACTGCCTCGCTGGTCGCCAGCAGCTCGATCCGGGACTCGAGGCTCGTCTCCCGCGGCCGCGCATCCGCCGAGCGGAGGTGTTTCTGCCGGGTGATGGCCCGGCGCACCATCGAGACGTACTTATTGCGCGTGATCGTGTAGACCGTCTCCACGCGCTTGTCCTCCGCGATGGAGTCCCACTGCTTGAACATCTCCTGCATTGCCTCGGCCGCGGCGTCCTCCGCATCGTGGTAGCTGCGGCCCCGCGTCTGCGCGAACCGGCTCACCGCCGCGAAGTGCTCGTGGTAGAACGCCGTGAACTCCGCCTTGCGTCGCGATGCGAGGTCCGGGCAGCTGCGGCTCAACGTGGGCGCGAACCGGCTCACCGCCGCGATGTGCCGGTAGTAGAACGCCGTGAACTCCGACTCGGGTGGCGAGGCGGCGTCCGGGCAGCTGCGGCTCAACGTGGGCGCGAACCGGCTCACCGCCGCGATGTGCCGGTAGTAGAACGCCGCGTGACCACGGGCTGGGGGACCTGCCGTACC
>NZ_JBSFNC010000164.1:0-11777 GCF_053586895.1 Amycolatopsis sp. NPDC003731
CTCGGCAAATCGCTGAAGCGGTGCATCGGCTCCGCGAAATGGATTTGCTGAAACCACCGGGAGTGGCGGAGTCCCTCGATTGGGGGCGGGCTCTTTTGACTCTTCACCGTGACGAGCTGGACGCGGCGACAGCGGCACGCACGCTCGGAGCCGTCCTGAAATACAGCGAAGACCTCGACCGGGTCAGGGCGAAGCTCGACGCCTTGTTCGCCTGACCACCCGGGTCGGGGGCCGGGTCGAAGCGAGGGAGAACCAGCGGATGAGCGTGGCGGAGACGACGGAGACGAGACCGCCGTCCGAAGCAGCACCGGATCGGCCGGGTGCGGCCGGGACGGCGACCGCGCGCCGGGGCTGGCGGGGCAAGCTCGCCGCGGTGGCCGCCGTGCTCGGCGGGACAGCGCTGATCGCCGTGCACGCCTCCTTCTACGGGCACTGGCTGATCGACGACTCGGCCATCACGTTCGCCTACTCGCGCAACCTCGCCGACGGCTTCGGGCCCGTGCTCCAGCCCGGCGCCGCGCCGGTCGAGGGGTACTCCAACCCGACCTGGATGGTCCTGATCGCCCTCGGCAAGCTCGTCGGTCTCTTCGACCACGGGACGCTCTTCGGCGTCAACGACCAGATCCTCTTCCCGAAGGCGCTCGCGCTGCTCTGCTGCGCCGCCATCCTGGTGCTCTTCTACTTCGGCGCGAAGGTGCTCAGCCGCCGCCCGGCGCTGATCACGTTCGCCGCCGGGGCCGCGCTCGCCGCGATCCCGTCCTTCGTCATCTGGTGCTTCTCGGGGCTGGAGAACTCCTTCTACGCCCTCACCGTCGCCGCGCTCGCGGTGCTGATCGTGCGTGCGGTCCACAGCGGCCGGCTGCTCGACACCCAGGTCGCCGTCGGCACCGGGCTGATCTCGATGCTCGCCGCGCTGACCCGGCCCGACGGCATCATCTACGCCGGGGCCTACCCGATCGCCGTCCTGCTGTTCCTCAAGCGGGAGCTGCTCGGCCGCAGCGTGCGCGCGGTCGTGCTCTCCGTCGCCGGCTTCGCCGTCCCGTACGGCGCGTACCTGGTCTTCCGCTGGTTCGAGTTCGGCCGGCTGGTCCCGAACACCGCCGTCGCGAAGGGGCAGGAGCCGCCGACGCTCGAGGACCTCGCCCGCCCCGGTGACATCGTCTCCTACGTGGGCTGGCTGGTCGTCGCGGTCGCCGTCGCGTGCCTGGTGGTGCTGATGGTCCGGCCGTCGCGCCTGCGCACCGGGCTGATCGCCCTGATGGCGCCGTTCGGGCTCAGCGTGGTCGCCTACATCGTGCTCGAGTACGACTGGATGGGGCAGCTGCGGTTCGCCACCCCGGTCTGGACGCTGGGCGCGTTCGGTGCCGCGATCGTGGTCGTCGAGGCCCTGGCCGCGGTCCGGCTGCGCGGCCGGATCGCGCTCGCCTGCCTGCTGGTGGTGGCGTTGGTCAGCTCGGTGAGCGGGCTCTACGACCAGGGCACGTCCTACCGCGCCAACGTCAAGACCGCGTTCTGCATCGTCGCCGAGCGCGACGCCCGGACGATCAACGGCCTCGCGGACCTCCTCAAGCTCCCCGACTCGGCCCAGGTCGGCCTGATCGATCTCGGCGGGACGTCGCTGGGCAGCCGCCTCCGGGTGCTCGACCTGGCCGGCCTCGGCGACAAGCAGGTGGCCGACTACCTGCACGAGTCCGACGTGACGGGGGTCCGCAACTACGTCTTCAACCAGGAGAAGCCCGAGCTGATCACGTTCATCGGTTCGTGGATCACCACGCTGGGCTTCGACAAGGACCCGCGGTTCGAGAGCGAATACGCGACGATCTTCCTCAACCGGCCGATCGGCGTGGCGACCATCGATTCGCGCAACTGGGTCAGCTACCACGTCCGGCGCGACCTGGTCGACGACGCGAAGCTCGCCGAACTCCAGGCGTACGCCCAGAAGACGCTGCCGCCGGTCCTGGAGCTCAACAAGACGGCGGGGCTGCGCGGTTGTGACAACGTCCAGCCGGGCTTCAAGGCCGCTGCCTGAGCGAAGCCGCAACGCCCGCCTCGACGGTCCACAAAGGACCACCGAGGCGGGCGTTTTTAATTGCGTTGCCCCTCCGTCGCGGCTGAGGCATTCTTTCTTCACCACCAGCACGCCACCCCGAGAGGAGGAGATCGTGACCCGACGGCAAGACCGGAATCCCTGCGGCGCGATCTCCCGCGTCGTTCGCTGAAAATTCCCTTTTCTTTCCGAAAAGCTCTTCGCGCCCACCCGCCGCTACCTTGGGTCGGCCGCGGCGAAGAGCGCGGTCTGCGCGCCCGTCCGGGGAGGGGCGCGTGCGCAGACCGCCCTTGTCCCGGTAGCTCAGCAGGACAGAGCGCGGCGCTACGAACGCCGAGGTCCGAGGTTCGACTCCTCGCCGGGACGCCAGAAAGCGCACAATGGACGTATGACCACTGCCGCCGATCCCGTGGCCGGGTACGTCGGGTTCGCCGCCGCGCTGCGCGAAGCCGGTGTCGCCTGCGACGCACACCGCGTGCAGGCGTACCTCACCGCCGTGGCCGAGATCGACGTCGCCGAACCCACCCGGCTGTACTGGGCCGGGCGGCTCACGCTCTGCTCCAGCCCCGATGACCTCCCGTACTACGAGGAGGCCTTCAGCCAGTGGTTCTCAATCGAGACCACGACGCCGAAGCGGGCGACGTCCGCCGCGCCCAAGAAGGCCAGGATCGCGCCGCTGGGCGAGGCCGACGGCGGGGACGCCAAGGGCGGCGAAGGACAAGACCAGCTGAAAGTCGCCGCCAGCGCCCACGAAGTCCTGCGCCACCGCGACCTCGCCGAACTCACCACCGCCGAGCGCGAACACCTCCGCGAGCTGCTGGCCACTCTGAAACCCGCGCTCCCGCGGCGCCCGGCCGCCCGGCGGACGCCGTCGCGACGCGGCCGGCTCGACCCGCCGCGGACGCTGCGCGCCATGCTCGCCAGTGGCGGCGAGCCCCTCCGGCTCGTCCATGCCCGGCGCGGCAGCCGGCCGCGGCGGGTGGTGCTGCTCATCGACGTCTCCGGCTCGATGAGCCCGTACGCCGACGCCCTGCTGCGGTTCGCCCACGTGCTGACCCGGGCCGCGCCGCCGTCCGTCGAGGTGTTCACCCTCGGCACGCGGCTGACCCGGGTGTCGCGCCAGCTGCGGCAGCGCGACCCGGAGCGCGCGATGCTCGCGGCGGGCTCGGCCGTGCCGGACTTCGCCGGCGGCACCCGGCTGGGGGAGACGCTCCAGGCGTTCCTCGACCGCTGGGGCCGGCGCGGAGTCGCGCGCCGCGCCGTGGTCACCGTGTTCTCCGACGGCTGGGAGCGCGGCGACACCGGCCTGCTCGGCGAGCAGCTCGCCCACCTGCGCCGGCTCGCGCACGCCGTATTCTGGGTGAATCCGCACGCCGGCCGCGCGGGGTACGCTCCGGTCCAGTCGGGCATCGTGGCCGCGCTGCCCCACATCGACCGGCTCCTGGCCGGGCACACCCTGGCCACCTTGGAACGACTGCTCGGGGAGATTTCCGATGCGTGACGTACTCGATGACGTGTTCCGCCGCTGGTCCGACGGGGAGACCGTCGGCCTCGGCACCGTGGTCGCCACCTTTTCCTCGGCGCCGCGTGCGCCCGGCGCCGCGATGGTCGTCGCCCCCGACGGGACCGTCGCCGGCAGCGTGTCCGGCGGCTGCGTCGAGGGCGCGGTCTACGAGCTCGCGCAGGAGGTCGTCGCCGAACGCAAGCCGGTGCTGCAGCGCTACGGCGTCAGCGACGACGACGCCTTCGCGGTCGGCCTGACCTGCGGCGGGATCATCGACATCTACGTCGAGCACGTCGACCGCGCGTCGATGCCCGAACTCGGCGAGGTCGTCGCGTCGGTGCGCGGCGGCGAGCCGGTCGCGGTCGTCACGGTGATCGAGCACGAGCAGGAGGGTCTGGTCGGCGAGCACATGATCGTCTGGCCGGACCGCACCGCGGGTTCGCTGGGGTCGTCGCGGATGGACGACGCCGTCGCCGACGACGCGCGCGGCCTGCTGGCCAGCGGCCGCACCGGCACCCTGCACTACGGCCCGGACGGGCAGCGCCGCGGCGAGGGCATGGCGGTGTTCGTCAACTCCTTCGAGCCGCCGCCCCGGCTGCTGGTCTTCGGCGCGATCGACTTCGCCGCCGCGATGGCGCGCATGGGCGCCTACCTCGGCTACCAGGTCACGGTGTGCGACGCGCGGCCGGTGTTCGCCACCACCAGCCGCTTCCCGGACGCGCACGACGTCGTCGTCGACTGGCCGCACCGCTACCTGCGGGCCGAGGCGGACGCGGGCCGCGTCGACCGGCGCACGGCGATCGCCGTGCTGACCCACGACCCCAAGTTCGACGTGCCGCTGCTCGAAGTCGCGCTGCGCCTGGACGTCGGGTACGTCGGCGCGATGGGTTCCCGCAAGACGCACGACGACCGGTTCGCGCGGCTACGCGAGGCCGGGATCACCGAGGCGGAGCTGGAACGGCTGTCGTCGCCGATCGGCCTCGATCTCGGTGCGCGCACGCCGGAAGAGACGGCCGTGTCGATCGCCGCGGAGATCATCGCGCTGCGGTGGGGCGGTGGCGGCAAGCGGCTCGCGGAGCTGTCGGGACGCATTCACGGCTGACTCAGCCAGGTGGCCGATAAAGTTCACCCGTCCGGCGTTCCGCGGATGCGGCGTTGTGTCGCACCTGCGCGCGTATCTGCGGAACAGGTAGTTGAACGTGTGACATCAGGGCTTGTCGACGCGAAGGTCGCGTAGCACGCTCGGGGTCTGTGAGCCCGATCACGGTCGGGCAGGCCGTTCCCGAACCGGCTTTTGGAGGCCTGATGCGCATCACCGTCACCGTCGACGGGACGAAGTACACCGACGAAGTCGAACCCCGCACCCTCCTCGTGCACCACCTAAGGGAAAAACTCGGGAAGGTCGGCACCGTCGTCGGCTGCGACACCAGCAACTGCGGCGCCTGCACCGTCCACCTCGACGGGCACAGCGTGAAGTCCTGCTCCGTGCTGGCCGTCCAGGCCGACGGCTGCGAGGTCACCACCGTCGAAGGCCTCGCCCGCGACGGCAAGCTGCACCCGGTGCAGCAGGCGTTCCACGACAACCACGCCCTCCAGTGCGGGTTCTGCACGCCGGGGATGATCATGCAGTCGATCGACCTGCTGGCCGACAACCCCGACCCGGACGAACAGGCCGTCCGCGAGGGTCTCGAAGGCAACCTCTGCCGCTGCACCGGCTACCAGAACATCGTCCGCGCGGTCCGCGACGCCGCGAAGCACATGAGCCCGGGCGCCGGACCCGAAGCCGAGCGAATCGCCCAGAACAAGCACGTCGGCGTGGGTGGTGACTGATGACCGCCACGATCGAACCGGAGGTCGGCAAGTCCCGCCGCCGCAAGGAGGACGAGCGGCTGATCACCGGCCGCACCCGCTGGACCGACAACATCACGCTGCCCGGCCTGCTGCACCTGGCCGTCCTGCGCAGCCCGTTCGCGCACGCCAAGATCGTCTCGATCGACACGTCGGCGGCGAAGGACGCGCCCGGCGTCATCGCCGTCTACACCGCGCAGGACCTCGACCCCGAAGGCGCGGTCGGCATGCCCTGCGCGTGGCCGATCACGCCGGACATGAAGGCGCCGCGCCGCCCGGTGCTCGCCGCCGGCACGGTCAACTTCGCCGGTGAAGGCGTCGCGGTCGTCGTCGCGCGCTCGTCCGCCGAAGCGCACGACGCGCTCGAGGAGATCGACGTCGAGTACGACGAGCTGCCGGTCGTCCTCGACATGGAAGCCGCCATCGCCGACGGCGCGCCGCTGGTCCACGAGGACCTGGGCACGAACACGAGCGCGGTCTGGAAGTTCGACTCGGCCGAGGCCGGGACCGGCGGCAACGTCGAGGACGCGATCAGCTCCTCGGAGGTCGTGCTCAAGCGCCGCTTCCGCCAGCAGCGCCTGGTCCCGGCGTTCATGGAGCCGCGCGCCTGCGTCGTCGACCCGACCGGCACCCAGATCACCATGTGGTCGGCCACGCAGATCCCGCACATCCTGCGGGTGATGTCGGCGCTGACGCTCGGCATCCCCGAGCACAAGCTGCGCGTGATCGCCCCGGACGTCGGCGGCGGCTTCGGCGGCAAGATCGGCGTCCTGCCCGAAGAGATGATGTCGCTGCTGGTCGCGCAGAAGCTCGGCAAGCCGGTCAAGTGGAACGAATCGCGGTCGGAGACGATGCTCGCCGCGCACCACGGCCGCGACCAGATCCAGGACATCACCATCTCGGCGACCCGCGACGGCCAGGTCACCGGCCTCAAGGTCGAGCTGCTGGCCAACCTCGGCGCGTACAACGGCCTGGTCGGGCCGGGGGTGCCGATCCTCGGCGCGTTCATGTTCAACGCGATCTACAAGATCCCGGCGTACCACTTCGCGTGCACCAACGTGTACACGACGACGACGCTGACCGACGCCTACCGCGGCGCCGGCCGCCCGGAGGCGACGTTCGCGATCGAGCGGATCATGGACGAGCTCGCCGTCGAGCTCGGCATGGACCCCCTGGAGCTGCGCGAAAAGAACTGGATCAAGCACGAGGAGTTCCCGTTCACGACCGTGTGCGGGCTGACCTACGACTCCGGCAACTACGAGGCCGCCACCGAGAAGGCGAAGCAGCTCTTCGACTACGACGGCCTGCGCGCCGAGCAGGAGCGGCGCCGCGCGTCGAAGGACAAGGTGCAGCTCGGCATCGGCATCTCGACGTTCACCGAGATGTGCGGGCTCGCGCCGTCGCGGGTGCTCGGCTCGCTCGACTACGGCGCCGGCGGCTGGGAGTACGCGTCGATCCGGATGCTGCCCACCGGCAAGGTCGAGGTCACGACCGGCGCGTCCGCGCACGGCCAGGGCCACGAGACGGCGTGGAGCCAGATCGTCGCCGACCAGCTGGGCGTCGCGTTCGAGGACGTCGAGATCCTGCACGGCGACACGCAGTCGTCGCACAAGGGCATGGACACCTACGGTTCGCGCTCGCTGGTCGTCGGCGGCATCGCGATCGTCAAGGCCGCGGAGAAGGTGATCGCCAAGGCCAAGCCGATCGCGGCGCACCTGCTCGAATGCGCCGAGGACGACCTCGAGTTCGCCGGCGGCAAGTTCACCGTCAAGGGCACCGACACGTCGACGTCGATGGGCGATGTCGCGCTCGCGGTGTTCGCGGCGCACAACCTGCCCGACGGGGTCGAGCCGTCGCTCGACTCGGACGCGACGTTCGACCCGGAGAACTTCTCGTTCCCGCACGGCACGCACCTGTGCGCCGCCGAGGTGGACACCGAGACGGGCCGGATCACGCTGCGCTCGTACGTCTGCGTCGACGACGTCGGCGTCGCGGTGAACCCGCTGATTGTCGAGGGCCAGGTGCACGGCGGGCTCGCGCAGGGCATCGCGCAGGCGCTGTTCGAGGGCACCGAGCACGACGAAAGCGGCACGTTGACGACCGGCACGTTCGCCGACTACCTGCTGCCGTCGGCGGCCGACCTGCCGTCGTTCACCACCGACCGCACGGAAACGCCGTCGACGACGAACCCGCTCGGCGCCAAGGGCGTCGGCGAGGCGGGCACGATCGCCTCCACCCCGGCGGTGGTCAACGCGGTGATCGACGCCGTGCGGCCCTTCGGCGTCGACGACATCGAGATGCCGCTGACCCCGATGCGGGTGTGGCACGCCATCCAGCACGGCACCACCGACGCGGGCGGCCCCGGCCGCGGCGAAGCGGGCGGCGGATTGGGTTCCATCGACGCCACCGGAGGTGCGCAGTGATCCCGGCTCCCTTCGACTACGTCCGTCCGTCCACAGTGGACGAAGCGGTCCAGGCGCTGGCGACGGCGGGCGAGGACGCCAAGGTGCTCGCGGGCGGACAGAGCCTGCTGCCGGTGCTGCGGATGCGCCTCGCGGCGCCGACGACGCTGATCGACCTCGGGCGCGTCACGGAACTGCGCGGCGTCCGCGAAGAGGGCGACTCGCTGGTGATCGGCGCGATGACCACGCACTACGACGTCCAGCGGGACGCGTTGGTGGCGGCGCACGCGGCGTTGCTGAAGTCGGCGACCGACACGGTGGCCGACCCGCAGATCCGCCACCGCGGGACGCTGGGTGGCGCGATCGCCCACGCCGACCCGGCCGGCGACCTGCTGGCGCCGGTGCTCGCGCTGGACGCCTCGCTGGTGGTGGCCGGCCCGTCGGGGCGGCGCACGGTGCCGGCCGCGGACTTCTTCCGCGACCTGTTCACCACCGCGCTGGCGCCGGACGAGTTGCTGGTCGAGGTCCGCATCCCCAAGCACACGGGGTGGCGGGCGCACTACGAGAAGTTCAACCGCGTCGCCCAGGCGTGGTCGATGGTGGCGGTCGCGGTCACGGTGCGTACGGAGGCGGGCGTCATCGAGGAAGCCCGGGTCGCGCTGACGAACATGGGCTCGACCCCGATCCGCGCCTCGGGCGTCGAGTCGGCACTGGTCGGCGTCCAGGCATCGGCGGAATCGATCGCGGCGGCGGCCTCCCACGCGGCGGAGGGCACGAATCCGCCGGTGGACAGCAACGCCGACGTCGAATACCGCCGTCACCTGGCGGAGGTATTGACGGGACGCGCCATCGCGGCGGCCGCGGGAGCCTGACGCTGCACCCTGGCCGCCGCTCCGGCGGCGGCTAGGGTGGGCAGCGGACCCGTCCGCTTTCAGGAAGGAGGTCGGCCCGTGCGGCTCGACCACGAATTCACCGTCCCGGCTCCGATCGGCGAGGTCTGGCAGGCGGTCGTCGACCCCGAGCGCGTCGCCCCGTGCATGCCGGGCGCCACGCTGACCAAGGTCGAAGGGGACAGGTTCAGCGGAACGGTGAAGGTCAAGCTCGGGCCGATTTCCCTGTTGTACAAGGGAAACGGTGAGTTCCTGGAGAAGGACGAAGCAGCCCGCAAGGTAACGATCAAGGCCTCGGGCAAGGACTCCCGCGGCTCCGGCACAGCGGCGGCGACGGTAACGCTGACGTTGACGGAGAAGGACGGCGGAACCCACGGATCGGTGGCAACCGACCTGGCGATCACGGGCAAGCCGGCCCAGTTCGGGCGCGGGTTGATCAGCGAGGTGGGCGGGAAGATCCTGGACACGTTCGCGGGATGCCTGTCGGGAAAACTGGCCCCGGCGGAGGCGGAAGGGGCGCCTGCCTCGGCTCAGGCTGCCTCGGCTGGTGACGCCCCGGCGAAGGCCGCACCGGCCGGCGATGCCCAGGCGGCTCCCGCGGCGGCGGCAGCCTCGGCGAATACTGCTGCGGCCGGCGATGCCCCGGCCGCTCCCGCGGCGGCGGCCGCCGCCCAGCCGGTGGCCGTGCCGGCCGCGAAGCCGGTCCCGGAGCAGGGTGCGCCGGCGGCCGAACCGACGGCCACCTCCGAGCCGGTGGCCAAGCCCCAGCCGGCGGTCAAGCCGGCGCCGACCACTCCGGAGATCAACACCGAGCCGAAGCCCAAGCCGGCGGACCGGCCGGCGCTGCACAGCGTCCCGGCACCCCCGGAGACCGAAGCGATCGACCTGCTCGACTACGCGGGACAGTCGGTGCTGAAGCGGGTGGTTCCGGTGCTGGTCGCCGTCGCCGCGGTGGTCGGCTTGGTGGCGATCGTCCGCGCTCTGCGCAAGTAGCCCGGCTCGGTGGCGATCGTTCGCGCCCTGCGCAGGTAGGCCGGTTCGCGTCGGTGGGCTCTGGTCGTGGCTGGTCCGGTGGTGATCGTTCGTGCCCTGCGCGAGGAGGGCCGATTGGGATCGGTGGGCTTGGGGCCCGGCCCGGTGGTGATCGTCCGGGTGTTGCGTACGTGAGCCTGGCCTGTCCGGGTGTCCGCGCGGGTGATCCGCTCGTGAGGCGCTGAGCTGGGTCGATCTACCCTGCGCGGGTCTTCGAACAGGGGCGTTGGCCGCAATTCGCCCGGACTGGCGACGCGCGTCGTCGGAACGGCTACGCTGGGCTACCTGGTCGGCCGAACTTCGCGCAAGGGGTACGTCACGATGGCGGTTCGTCACGTCTGTGGCCTCGGCTCTTGAGAGCGCAGGCCGCCGTGCGCCGGGAAGCGCTTTCCACCTGGCCGGGCTGGCCTGCGCGATGGGCGATGTGGGGTGGCGCCAAGACCCGCTGGATCGCCTATGCCCTCGGCTGCGAACTGCTCGCCGTCGTCGCGACCGGGACGGCGCTGGCCACCGGGTTCGGCGGGCCCGTGCGTCCGGGGTGGTTCGCGGTGCTCGTCGCGCTGGGGGTGGCGCAGGCCGAGATGTCGCGCCGGATCGAGCGGTTGCGGCGGTGGATGAGCGGGCAGACGCACATCAACGTCACGTCCGTGTGGTACCTCGCCGGTGTCGTCCTGCTGCCACCGGCGTGGGTGGCGCTGCTGGCCGTCGTGCTCTACACGCACCTGTGGGTGCGAGTGTGGCGCCAGGTCCGTACGCGGCCCGCGCACCGCTTCGTGGCGAGCACGGCTTGGGCGATGCTCTCGTGTTTCGCTGCTTCCTCCGTTCTCGCGGTGCTGGGGTTGCATGGGACGCCGTTGCAGACGCCGCGCGGGTTGTTCGCGTTGTGCTTGGCGGCCGCGGTGTTCGAGCTGGTGAACGTCGGCCTCGTGGCGGCCGGCATCTACCTGTACACGAGCCAGCGGTCGGCGGCCGATCTGATCGGCACGTGGGAGGACAACGCGTTCGAGCTGGCGACCCTCTGTCTCGGCGGGCTCGCTGCCCTTGCGCTGGTCGAGCAGCCGGTGCTGGTGGTGTTCGTGGTGGCGCCGTTGCTGCTGTTGCACCGCTATTTGCTGTTGAAGCAGCAGTTGCAGGTCGCGGCGGTCACGGACGAGAAGACGGGGTTGCTCAACACCGCCGGCTGGCACGAATCGGCGACGCGCGAGCACACCCGCGCTCAGCGCCGCGGCGCCGGGGGCTTCGCGGTGCTGATGATCGATCTGGACCACTTCAAGCGGATCAACGACACGTACGGCCACCTGACCGGCGACGACGTGCTGGCGGCGGTCGCGGTGGCGATTTCCGGGTCGGTGCGCCAGGGCGACACGGTGGGCCGGTTCGGCGGTGAGGAGTTCGTGGTGCTGCTGCCGGGCATCGGCCGTGCGGACGTGCTGGCGATCGCCGAGCGGGTGCGGGTGGCGGTGGGTGAGCTGAACGTGGTGATTTCGACGGGTGCCGGGACGGTCCGGGTGAGTGGCCTTTCGGTGTCGATCGGGGTCGCGCGGCATCCGGACGCCGGGCCGACGCTCGATGATGTGCTGCGCACCGCTGATGCCGCGCTGTATCGGGCCAAGGAGGCCGGGCGGAACCGGGTCGCGGTGTGAGGGCGGTCGGGTTGCGCGGGTGGGTGGCTCGCGGTGGCGAGCTGGGGTGATCGGCTGGTCTGGGTGGTGGGGCTGCTGGTGCGTTGGCGTGCCGTGGGGTGCGGCGGTTGGGGCGCGGGATGTGCGGGCGGGTCGGCTCTGGTCTCGCGGGCGGGGCTCGCCCGGCCTCGAGGGGGAGCGGGGCAGGGGATGCTGGTCGCGATGGGGGTGGGCGGGCTCGGATCTTGGGTTGGGTGTCTTGGGGGCGGGGGTGCTGGTTGCGCTCGAGGGGACGGCGAGCTTGGGTCGCGGGTTGGGCGTCTTGGGGGTGGCGACGCTGGTTGCGCCCGAGGGGAAGGCGGGCTTGGGTTGGGGGTTGGGCGTCTTGGGGGTGGCGACGCTGGTCGGGCCCGAGGGGAGGCGAGCTTGGGC
>NZ_JBSFNC010000164.1:11876-18697 GCF_053586895.1 Amycolatopsis sp. NPDC003731
GCTGGTTGCGCCCGAGGGGAAGGCGGGCTTGGGTTGGGGGTTGGGCGTCTTGGGGGTGGCGACGCTGGTCGGGCCCGAGGGGAGGCGAGCTTGGGCTGCGGGTTGGGCGTCTTAGGGATGGCGATGCTGGTTGCGCCCGAGGGGAAGGCGGGCTTGGGTTGGGGGTTGGGCGTCTTGGGGGTGGCGACGCTGGTCGGGCCCGAGGGGAGGCGAGCTTGGGCTGCGGGTTGGGCGTCTTAGGGATGGCGATGCTGGTTGCGCCCGAGGGGAAGGCGGGCTTGGGTTGCGGGTTGGGCGCCTTGAGGGCGGCACGCCGGTTACGTCGAGGTCAGGGCGAGCGTGGGCCTCGGGTTGGAGCGCGGGATGGTGGTCGCGACCGGGGCGGGGCGGCTTGAGCTGCGATGCCGGGGCGGAAGGGGACGCCCGGCCTGGCCGCGGCCCGGGCGGTGTGATGTAGGGCGCGAAATATGCCGGTGCCGTGGGTGTTGACTCCGTTATGAGCGGCGCGGATCACGAAACGGATGTTGTGGTCATCGGGGCCGGGCAAGCCGGGTTGTCTGCCGCCTATCACCTGCGGCGGGCCGGGTTCGGGAACCGGAGCGGGTTCGTTGTTCTCGACCACGGGAAGCGGGCCGGGGGTGCCTGGCAGTACCGGTGGCCGTCGCTGGTTCTCGGGAAAGTCCATGGCATTCACGACCTTCCCGGGATGGCCTTCGGCTCTCCCGACGTGACGCGTCCGGCCTCCGAGGTCGTCTCCGAATACTTCGGACGGTTCGAAAGCGTTTACGACCTTCCCGTTCTGCGGCCCGTCGACGTGCAGTCCGTGACGCGGGCGGGGGAGCGGCTGGTCGTCTCGAGCCCGGCCGAGTCGTGGGCCGCGCGGGCCGTCATCAGCGCCACCGGGACCTGGGACCGGCCCTTCTGGCCGCGCTATCCCGGCCAGGAGACCTTCGCCGGGCGGCAGCTGCACACCGCCGACTACGCCGGGCCGGAAGACTTCCGTGGACAGCGGGTTGTCGTCGTCGGGGGTGGGGCCTCCGCCGTTCAGCTGCTCATGGAGTTCGCGCCGCTCGCCCGCGCGACCGCCTGGGTGACGCGCCGGCCGCCCGTCTGGCGGGACGAGCCCTTCAGCGAGAACTGGGGACGCACCGCCGTCGCCAAGGTCGACGAGCGGGTGCGGGCCGGGCTGCCGCCCGAAAGCGTTGTCAGCGTCACCGATCTGGCCGTGACGCCGGAGGTGCGGGCCGCGCGGGCGGCCGGCATCCTCGACCGGCGGCCGATGTTCGAGCGGATCACGCCCGGCGGCGTCGTCTGGCCGGACGGCGAGCGGTTCGACGCCGACGTGATCCTGTGGGCCACCGGGTTCCGCGCGGCGATCGACCACCTGGCCCCGCTGCACGTGCGCGAACCCGGCGGTGGCATCCGGATGGACGGCACGCGGGTGGTGCTCGAACCGCGCCTGCACCTGGTCGGGTACGGGCCTTCGGCGAGCACGGTCGGCGCCAACCGGGCCGGCCGGGCCGCGGTGGCGGAGATCCGGAAACTGCTGCGCTCGGAGCGGTGAAGGTCTTCGCCGGACGGTGACGGCGCGGGTGTCAGGAGCCATGGGGCCCACGCTACCGAACATCTGTGCGAACACCATCGCTGGATCGGGTGATCTTGTCCGGTCAAAAACCCTTGCCCCGCAGGGGAAACCTCAGCGCCGGTCGGCGAAATGTCCAGGCCGGTGGTGCCGAGCTTCACGGGGGCGACTCAGGGAGGATTCTCCGCACGTCGGCGATGCGGCATGATCGGGGCATGACCGACGGTACGTACGGCACCCAGCGCAAGGCCGCCGCGCGCAACCGGATCGCCATCATCGAGGCCGCTCACGAGCTGTTCGCGCAGAACCCGCTGGTGCCGCTGAGCGAGGTCGCCAAGCGCGCCGGTGTGGGCGCCGGGACCCTCTACCGCCACTTCCCGACCCGCGAGGACCTGATCCTCGGCGCCTACCAGCACGACATCGAGCGCCTGACGACCACGGCCGACGACGTGCTGGCCCGCCATTCGTCGGCGAAGGCCGCTTTCGTCGAGTGGTTCGAGACGCTGTCGGCCTACATCCGCGTCAAGCACGGGCTCGGGGACGCGCTGCACAGTGCCGCGGCCCAGGAGCTGATCAGCGCGTCGTGGGCGCCCACGACGGCCGCCGTCAAGAAGCTCGTCGACGCCTGTGTGGCCGAGGGCTCCATCGCGCCCGGGCACGACCCCGCCGACATCGTCATGCTCATGAGCTTCCTGTGGCGGGTGGCGAACAACGACGACGGCGCGGCTCAGGGGCGGCGGCTGATCGCCGCGGTCTTCCGAGGTCTTCAGGCGCCTCCGGCCGGCTGACCGGTCCCGGCGCACGGAGCAGTGTGCCGCTCACCGGTACCCGCGCTGAGCTGCGGAAAGCGTGAAAAACTCACCCTCTTGACCGATTCAAGGACAAGACAAGTCTTGTCAGCCGGAACGGACCCTCGCTACAGTCCGCTTAGTTAGGAAACTTTCCTAACTGTTTTCCTCTCGTTAACCGACGCCGCAGCCCACCCGCCACCGCCAGGCCCGCAAGGAGCGCGACGTGCCGTCCACTCGCTTACGCCCGTTAACCCGACTCACCCCGGTGCTCGCCGCCGTGGTTCTGTTGCCGTCCGCGATCGCCGCGGCCGCCACCACCCAGGCCGCCGATGTCCTGCTGTCGCAGGGAAAGCCCGTTGCCACCTCGACCACCGAAAGCTCGTCCTACGCGGGCGCCAAGGCCGTCGACGGCAGCACCACCACCCGCTGGGCCAGCGCCGAGGGCGCCGATCCCCAGTGGCTGCGGATCGACCTGGGCCAGTCCGCGAGCATCCACCGCGTCGTCCTCAACTGGGAGGCCGCCTACGCGAAGAAGTACCGGATCGAGGTCTCCGACGACGGCACGTCGTTCACCACGGCCGCCACCGTCGACACCGGCGACGGCAAGATCGACGACCTCGGCGGCCTCACCGCCCGCGGCCGCTTCGTGCGCTTCGTCGGCCTCACCCGCGCCACCAGCTACGGCTACTCCTTCTGGGAGATGCAGGTCTACGGCAGCACGGACTCCTCCGGCGACACCCAGGCCCCGAGCACCCCGGCCGGCCTCGCCGCGGGCACGGCGACCGCCACCAGCGTCCCGCTGACCTGGGGCGCCGCCACCGACAACGTCGGCGTCACCGGGTACGACGTCCTCCGCAACGGCACGGCCGTCGCCACCAGCGCGACGACGTCCTACACCGACACCGGGCTCACCCCGAACACGAGCTACACCTACGCGATCCGCGCGCGCGACGCCGCGGGGAACGCCTCACCCGCGAGCACGCCGATCACGGTCAAGACCGCGGCCGGGAGCGCCGGATTCGTCCTCGCGGCGGCCGGGGACATCGCCGAGCAGTGCACCGCGAGCAGCTCGAGCTGCGTCCACCCCAAGACCGCGAAGCTCGTCGAGAACATGAACCCCGCGGCCGTGATCACCATGGGCGACAACCAGTACGACGACGCCCACCTTTCGGACTTCAAGTCCTACTACGCCACGACGTGGGGCAAGTTCAAGAGCAAGACCAAGCCGATCCCGGGCAACCACGAGACCTACGACGACACGCCGTACAAGGGCTACGACGACTACTTCGGCGCCATCGCGAAGCCGCAGGGCAAGCGGTACTACAGCTGGGAAATGGGCAACTGGCACTTCATCGCCCTCGACTCCAACGACTTCGCCACCCACGAATTCGGCCCGAGCGAGCAGCTGACCTGGCTGAAGCAGGACCTCGCGAACAACACCAAGGGCTGCGTCGCGGCGTACTACCACCACCCGCGGTGGAGCTCCGGTGACCACGGCGACAACCCGGACAGCATCGACCTGTGGAACCTGATGGTGGCCAACAAGGTCGACCTCGTCCTCAACGGACACGACCACGACTACGAGCGGTTCGTCCCGCAGAACGCCGACGGCAAAGCGGACGCGAACGGCCCGGTCGAGATCGTCGGCGGGAGCGGCGGCGCCAACCTGTACGACCTGAGCCCGGCCCACGCGACGACGGCCAAGCTGCTGAAGACCTTCGGCGTCCTGAAGCTGTCGATGACGGACACGACGTTCCAGTCGCAGCTCATCGGCGTCGACGGCAAGGTCCTGGACAGCAGCCCGACCTACACCTGCCACCAGTAGGCCCGGCCATGTACATCGCGGCAAGCCGTACCTCGGACCTGGCGTCGGGAACCGACCGGAAACCGGCGCTGAAGCGGGTGTCCGCCAACGTGGTGGCGCTCGGGGTGGTCAGCCTGGTCACCGACGTCTCCTCGGAGATGGTCACCGCCGTCCTCCCGCTCTACCTGGTGCTCGGCCTCGGCCTCAACCCGCTGCAGTTCGGGCTGCTCGACGGGCTCTACGCCGGCGCCACCGCGGTCGTGCGGGTGCTCGGCGGGCACCTCGCCGACCGGTGGCGGCGGCTCAAGGCGGTCGCCGGGTTCGGGTACGGCTTGTCCGCGGTGTGCAAGCTCGGCCTGGTCGCCGCCGGTTCGTCGGTCGCGGCCATCGGCCTGGTCCTCGCCGCCGACCGCACCGGCAAGGGACTGCGCACCGGCCCGCGCGACGCGCTCATCTCGCTGTCCAGCGAGCCGGCGACCCTCGGCCGGTCGTTCGGCGTGCACCGGGCGATGGACACCGTCGGTGCGTTCCTCGGCCCGCTGGTGGCCATGGCCGTGCTCGCCGTCAGCCTCGGCAGCTACACCAGCGTGTTCTTCACCAGCTTCTGCATCGCGGCCATCGCCGTGCTGCTGCTGGCGCTGTTCGTCCGCGACCGGCCCGGCGGCGTCGACCGCGCGGCGGTGTCGGTGAGGACCGCGTTCGGCCTGTTGAAGCAGCAGGACTTCCGGCGCGTCGCGCTCTGGGCGGCGCTGCTGGGCCTGGTGACGGTCGGCGACTCGTTCGTCTACCTCGTCCTGCAGCGGCGCTGGGAGATCGCGGCGACGTACTTCCCGCTGCTGCCGCTGGGCACCGCCGGGGTCTACCTCCTGCTGGCCGTCCCGCTCGGCAAGCTCGCCGACCGCATCGGCCGCTGGCCGGTGTTCCTCGGCGGGCACGTGGCCCTGTGCCTGGCCCTGGTGCTGCTCTGCGGCCCGGTCTACGCGGTGCTCCCCGTGGTCGCGCTCGGCCTGCACGGCGTGTTCTACGCGGCCACCGACGGCGTCCTGATGGCCGCCGCCGGCCCGCTCATCCCGGCCGGCCTGCGCGCGACCGGGCTGGCCGTGGTGCAGACGGGCCAGGCCGCGGCCCGGATGCTCTCCTCCGTCCTGTTCGGACTGGCGTGGACGCTGTGGGACCTGCGGCCCGCGGTGCTCGTCGCCGCGGCCTGCCTGGCCGTCGTCGCCCTCGCCGCCGCCTTCGCGAAACCGGTGCGCCCGTGAAGAAACTCGTCTTCGCCCTCACCGGCACGGCCCTCCTCGTGGCCGCCGCCGTCACGTACACGCTCAGCGCGCGGCACGACACCGCGGCCGCCGAACCCGCGGCCGCGTTGACCCTCGCCCCCGGCCAGTTGTTCTTCCGCGACACGGCCACCGGCCGCGTCGGCGCCGTCCCGCTCGCCGAAACCACGGCAAAACCGCAGCTCAGCGGCCTGAAGTGCGACCGGTTCGCGGTGGCCGGGCAGACCGCGGTGTGCCTGGCTGTCCGGCCCGGCACGCTCCCGGCGATCACCGACGTCCTCGTGCTCGACGACCACCTCGCCGTCCGCCACACCGAAACCCTGCCCGGCACGCCGAGCCGCGCGCGCGTCTCCCCAGATGGCAAACGCGTCTACTGGACGCTGTTCGTCACGGGCGACTCCTACGCCCAGACCGGCTTCTCCACCCGCGCCGGGCTCTACGACGTCGAGACCGGACGGCTGGTCAAGACGATCGAGGAACTGCCGGTCTTCAAGGACGGCGAACGCTACTTCGCGGCCGACGTCAACTACTGGGGCATCACCTTCGCCCCCGACGGAAACCGCTTCTACGCGACCCTCGGCAGCAAAGGCAAGACGTACCTCGTCGAGGCCGATTACGGGCGCTACCGGGGCAAGACCCTCCGCGAGAACGTGGAATGCCCGTCGCTGTCCCCGGACGGCAAGTGGGTCGCCTTCAAGAAGAAGGTCGGCGACGGTGTCTGGCGGCTGTCGGTGCTGAACCTCGCGAGCATGAAGGAGACCGAGCTCGCCGAGACCCGCAGCGTCGACGACCAGGCCCTCTGGCAGGACGACCGCACGATCCTCTACGGGCTCGACAACGCCACTTGGGCGGTGCCGGCCGACGGCTCCGGCGCGCCCCGGCAACTGGTCGCCGGGGCGGTCTCGCCGGCCGTCACTCAGGACCCGAGGTAACGCACCTGGCCGCCCTTCCCGCGCTCGTAGCCCTCCCGCCCGGCCAGGTGCGCGGGCACGCCGACCTCCCACCAGGCCCCGGCTTCGGTCCACGCCGACGGCTGCGTCCTCACCACGACGACGGCCGGCCGCCGTTCCGAGACGGCCGCCTCGCGAGCCGACGCGTACGCCTCCCGGAGGGAGTCCACAGTGGACGCCGTGAACACCACGCAGCCCAGTGACTCCGCATGGCGCGCGAAGTCGACCCGCGGCGGCGAAGCGTGCGAAGTCGTGCAGTCGGCGTAGAAGTTGTTGAACGGCTTCCCGCCTTGCCCCTCCTGAAGCCGCGCGATGACGGCGTACCCGTCGTTGTCGCACACCACCGCGACGAACGGATGGCCCGCGAACGCGGCCGAGAACAGTTCCGAGTTCAGCATCAGGTACGAGCCGTCACCC
>NZ_JBSFNC010000165.1:0-18377 GCF_053586895.1 Amycolatopsis sp. NPDC003731
TCCCACGAGTCCCCGCCATCACGCGCTGGCAACGTAGGATAAGGGTTGCGCTCGTTGCGGTGCCACTTCGTGCGCCCGGGCTGGAAGCTCCCGAAGCGCGAGAAGACCGCCTGACGCCAGTAGCACCGAAGGGCCCCTTCGCCGATTCCCGGCGGAGGGGCCCTTCGTCATGTCGGACGCAGTGAAGATCGCCCGAACGGCGGTGATCTCCGATCAGTCCTCTGTGGATAGTCGCCGACCGCGATCCCAATGGTGTCGAATGTCCTATTTGGGATGTATTGCGACTTCCCGATAAGACTCCTACGTTCGTCGCTTGTTCACGGCGCTTTCACACCGGATGCTGATTTCCGCTAAGCCGCACCATTTTTCCCCGTCGTCCCCGTTCTCGGCCCGGCTCGACCCCGGGCCGGTTCGCCCTGCCCGGAGGAGATCCTTCGATGCAACTGAGACGTCCATTCGTCTTGGCCGCGAGCGGCGCCCTCATCGCCGCGGTGTGCACGACCACCACCGCCCAGGCCCAGCCCGTCACCCCGAACGCCGTCCCGGACGCCCAGACCCTGGCCGTGTCGGCGGCGGCCGGGCTCGTGGCGAGCAGGCCCGCCGCGCTGCACGCGAGCGCGGACGACGTTTTCCTGGCCCAGAAGGCGATTTCCGCCACCAACGGCCTGAAGTACATCCCGTACGAGCGCAGCTACAAGGGCCTGGCCGTGGTGGGTGGCGACTTCGTGGTCGCGACCGACTCGACCGGCCAGGTGCTCGGCACCTCCGTCGCGCAGGACCAGACGATCGACCTCGCCACCACGACGGCGAAGGTCTCCCAGGCCGCGGCCGAGGCGACCGCGCGGCAGCAGCTGTCCGCGGTCGACAGCGTCAGCCCGGCGCAGCAGGTCGTCTACGCGCTCGGCACGCCGGCGCTGGCGTGGAAGAGCACCGTCGTCGGCCGCGACGCCGAAGGCCCGAGCCGGCTCGACGTCATCGTCGACGCCACCACCGGCAAGGTGCTCAAGACGCAGGAGCACGTCCTCAACGGTGACGGCACCAGCGCGTGGAACGGCCCGAACCCGGTGCACCTCGACACCACGCACTCGGGCAGCACGTACTCGCTGAAGGACCCCACGATCACCAACACGTCCTGCCAGGACGCGGCCAACAACACCACCTTCAGCGGGCCGGACGACCTCTGGGGCAACGGCACCGCCAGCAACCGGGAGACCGGCTGCGTCGACGCGCTGTTCGCCGCCCAGACCGAGAACAAGATGCTCTCGCAGTGGCTGGGCCGCAACAGCTTCGACGGCAACGGCGGCGGCTGGCCGATCCGCGTCGGCCTCAACGACCAGAACGCCTACTACGACGGCAGCCAGGTCCAGATCGGCAAGAACACCGCCGGCGGCTGGATCGGCTCGATCGACGTCGTCGCGCACGAGCACGGCCACGGCATCGACGACCACACCCCGGGTGGCATCTCGGGTGCGGGCACCCAGGAGTTCGTCGCGGACGTCTTCGGCGCGGCGACCGAGTGGTTCGCGAACGAGCCCGCGCCCTACGACCAGCCGGACTTCCTCGTCGGCGAGCAGGTCAACCTGGTCGGCTCCGGCCCGATCCGCAACATGTACAACCCCTCGGCGCTGGGCGACAAGAACTGCTACGACAGCAGCGTTCCCAACGGTGAGGTGCACGCGGCCGCCGGCCCCGGCAACCACTGGTTCTACCTGCTGGCCGAGGGCACGAACCCGACCAACGGGCAGCCGACCAGCAGCACCTGCAACAGCTCCACCATCACCGGCCTCGGCGTGCAGACCGCGGTGAAGATCTTCTACAACGCGATGCTGCTCAAGACCACCAGCAGCTCGTACCTGAAGTACCGCACCTGGACGCTGACCGCGGCGAAGAACCTGTTCCCGGGCAGCTGCACCGAGTTCAACACCGTCAAGGCGGCGTGGGACGCGATCAGCGTGCCGGCGCAGTCGGCCGACCCGACCTGCTCGGCGACCGGCACCGTCACCGTGTCCAACCCGGGCAACCAGTCCACCGTGACCGGCGCTTCGGTCAACCTGCCGCTGTCGGCTTCCGGCGGCACCGCGCCGTACACCTGGTCGGCCACCGGCCTGCCGGCCGGCCTGTCGATCAACGCCTCCACCGGCACGATCTCGGGCACCGCGACCACCGCGGGCACCTCGAACGTCACGGTGACGGCGAAGGACGCGGCCAACAAGACCGGCACGGCGTCGTTCTCGTGGACGGTCGGCACCACCGGCGGCTGCTCCGGCCAGAAGATCGCCAACGGCGGCTTCGAGTCCGGCGCGACCAGCTGGACCGGCACCACCGGCTCCATCGGCCAGTGGGGTTCGCAGGGCCAGGCCGCCCACGGTGGCACGTACTCGTCCTGGCTGGACGGCTACGGCACCACGCACACCGAGTCGATCGCGCAGTCGGTGAGCATCCCGGCGGGCTGCCACGCCAGCCTGACGTTCTACCTGCACATCGACACCGCGGAGACGACCTCCTCCACCGCCTACGACAAGCTGACCGTCACCAACGGCAGCACGACGCTGGGCAGCTACTCCAACCTGAACAAGGCGTCCGGGTACGCGCTCAAGACCATCGACGTCTCGTCGGCGGCCGGCGGCACCCTCGCGCTGAAGTTCACCGGCACCGAGGACAGCTCGTTGCAGACCTCGTTCGTCATCGACGACGTGGCTGTGACGCTGAGCTGAAGCTGAACCACTGAAGCGGGGAGACCACGGTCTCCCCGCTTCGGTGTTTTCCGGAGCAGAATCGGCGCATGGACACCGAAGAGCTGCGCGCGACCCAGGCCCCGCTGAAGGACAAGTACCGCGAGCAGCCGGAGAGCGCGCTCGTGACGCTGCACGCCGACGCCGAACTGGACGGCCTCGGCATCTCCTGCAAGGTCGAGACCGGCCGCGCGGTCGTCGAGGCCGGGCTGCACCCGGCGACCGGCGGCGACGGCACCCTCGCCTGTTCGGGGGACATGCTGCTCGAAGCGCTCGTCGCCTGCGCCGGCGTGACGCTGCGGGCCGTCGCGACGTCGCTGGGTCTCGAGGTCCGCGGCGGGCGCGTCCGGGCCGAGGGCGACCTCGACTTCCGCGGCACGCTGGCCGTCGCGAAGGACGCGCCGGTGGGCTTCCGCGCCATCCGGCTTTCGTTCGACCTGGACACCGACGCCGGCGAGGACGAGCTGGCGACGCTCAAGAAGCTGACCGAGCGCTACTGCGTCGTCTTCCAGTCGCTGCGGACGCCGCCGGAGTTCGCCGTCACGCTTTCGGCGGCTCAGGGATAAACCCGGAGGACAAATCGGGCAGGGTGGCCTAGCTTGTCGGGGTCACCTGAAGGGGGAGCCACCATGCCACAGCCGGGACCGGACGTCGCCGTCCGGGTACGCGGGCTCGTGAAGACCTACGGTTCGACGCGCGCGCTCGACGGCGTCGACCTCGACATCCCGGCCGGGCAGGTGCTCGGCCTGCTCGGCCCGAACGGCGCCGGGAAGACCACCACCGTGCGCATCCTGACCACGCTGCTGCGCCCGGACTCGGGGTCCGCGCACGTGGCCGGGTACGACGTACTGGCCGAGCCGGACGAGGTGCGGCAGCGGATCGGGCTGTCCGGCCAGTACGCGGCCGTCGACGAGAACCTCACCGGGTTCGAGAACCTCTATATGGTCGGGCGGCTCTACGGCCGGAAGAAGGCCGCGGCCCGCACGCGCGCCCGGGAGCTGCTGACGCGGTTCCGGCTCGAAGAGGCCGCCGACCGGCCGGCGAAGGGCTACTCCGGGGGCATGCGCCGCCGGCTCGACCTGGCCGGCGCGCTGGTCGCCGAGCCGACCGTCGTCGTGCTGGACGAGCCGACCACGGGCCTCGACCCGGGCGGGCGCCTCGACACCTGGGCCGTCATCAAGGAGCTCGTGGCCGACGGCACGACCGTGCTGCTGACGACGCAGTACCTCGAGGAGGCCGACCAGCTCGCCGACTCGATCGTGGTGATCGACCACGGCCGGGTGATCGCGCGCGGCACGGCGGACGAGCTGAAGGCCCAGATTGGCGGCGAGCGCCTGGAACTGGTCGTCGCCTCGGCCGCGGACCTGCCGGTGACGCTGGACGTCCTGCGCGAGGTCGGCACGGGTGAACCGTCCGGCGACGACCACACGCGGCGGGCCGAGATCCTGGTCGACACCGGCCCGAAGGCGCTGATCGAGGCGTTGCGGCGGCTCGACTCCCACGGCATCACGGTCCAGGACGTCGGCTTGCACCGCCCGACCCTGGACGACGTCTTCCTGTCCCTGACCGGCCACGGTGCCTCGGCTGAGGAGGCGGCGAAGTGAACGCGCTCGCAAAAGGCATTTCCGACGGCGGCATCGTCACCTGGCGCAACCTGATGAACGTCCGCCGCAACCCCGACTGGCTGATGGCGGCGACGCTGCAGCCGATCATGTTCGTGCTGTTGTTCGCGTACGTCTTCGGCAACGCGATCGGCGGCGAAGCGGGCGGCGCGGCGTACCGCGAGTTCCTGATCGCCGGGATCTTCGCCCAGACGGTGGCGTTCAACTCGGCGTTCACGGTCATCGGCTTCGCCAACGACCTGCAGAAGGGCATCATCGACCGGTTCCGCTCGCTGCCGATGTCCCGGGTCGCGGTGGTCCTCGGCCGCACGACGTCGGACCTGGTGGTCAGCGTGGTGGCGCTGGTCGTGATGTCGCTGTGCGGGCTGCTGGTGGGCTGGCGCATCCGCGGCAGCTTCTGGGACGCGCTGCTCGGCTACCTGGTGATGCTGATGTTCGCGTGGGCGCTGTCCTGGGTCGGCGCGCTGATCGGCCTGGCCGCGCGCAGCGTCGAGGTGGCGCAGAGCGCCGGGCTGATCTGGATGTTCCCGCTGAGCTTCATCTCCTCGGCGTTCGTCCCGACCGACACGCTCCCGGCGTTCCTGAAGGCGATCGCGGACTGGAACCCGTTCACGGCGGTGATCAACGCGACCCGTGACCTGTTCGGGAACAAGTTCGGCGCCCCGCAGACGGGCTGGCCGGCGGAGAACGCGGCCCTGTATTCGATCCTGTGCTGCGTGGCGATCATCGCGATCTTCGCCCCGCTGGCGACGGCCCGGTACCGCCGGGTGGCGAGCAAGTAGGACCGTCCGAAGAGGACTGGATCACTCCTCTTCGGACAGTTCCACGATCGGGATCGCCCGCTTGGCCTGGCGTGCCTTCGCCTGGTGGTCCGCGAAAAACGGATACTCCTTCTCCAGCTCCGTCCACGTCCGGACGTAGTCCGCCCCGAGCAGTGGCAGCGCCTCGGCGTCGAACTCCCGCCCGTCCAGCTCGACGTGCACCCGCGGATCCGCCTCGAGGTTGAGGTACCAGTCCGGGTGCCGGGGCGCGCCGATGTTGGACGCCACCACCAGCCACCGGTCGCCGTCGCGGTGGACCATCATCGGGACCGTCCGGGGCTCGCCGGTGCGCCGGCCCGTCGTCGTGAGCAGCGCCAGCCGCTCGCGGTGCATGCCCTCGACCTCGCCGCCCGCGCGGAACTGCTCGATCACCCGGCGGTTGGTCTCCGCGATGTCCACGACGGTCACCGGTCGTAGTACCGGGTCGGCGGGTCCTGCTGGGTCCACTGCTGCCGGGTCGGCGGCGGGGGCGCGGCGCTCTGCTGGCTGCGCCGCCGGTGCAGCGTGCGGGCGCTGGCCGCCATACTGTTCACCACCGCGGCGATCACCAGGCCGATCACCAGGTTGATCACCGCCGTGGCGATCTTCGCGCTCGGTGCGACCGTCAGGGTCAGCGGCAGCACCACGGCGATCAACGTCACCAGCACCATGATCCAGCCGAAGAACTGGGACGGCGCCGGCGTCGCCACGCTCAGCAGGTGCATCAGCCCGGTGGCGAGCAGGGCCACCGCGGCGGCGACCAGCGCGTACGTCGTGGTGCTCGCGTTGCCCCAGACGCCCTCGCCTTTTGGGGCGAGCACTTCGACCTCGAAGATCCCGCGGGCGATCAGCAGGCCGACGACCGCGAGCAGGGCCGCGACCACCGCCGTCGCCACGCCGCCCGCCCACAGCCGGCGCGCGTCGATCCCCGGGCGGACGTCCTGCGGCTGGTTCCCGTAGTACTCGGACATCACGGCCTTCCCTCGCCTCGGCAGTGCCTCCGCTCCCGATTGTCCCCCGATTCGGCCCCGGCCGCGATTTGCGCTGGAGCGCACTCCAACTCGTAGCGTCGGAACCATGACCACAGCACAGCACAAGATCGGTTCGGGCTTCGGCGCCACCACCACGGCCGCCGAAGCCGTCGCAGGCGCCGACCTCACCGGGAAGCTCGCCGTCGTCACCGGCGGGTACTCCGGGATCGGCCTCGAAACCACCCGCGCGCTCACCGGCGCCGGCGCCCACGTCGTCGTCCCGGCCCGCCGCCGCGAGACCGCCGAGGAAGCGCTCGCCGGAATCGAGAACACCGAGGTCGGCGAGCTGGACCTGGGCGACCTCGAGAGCGTCCGCGCGTTCGCCGACCGGTTCCTGGCGACCGGGCGTGAGATCGACCTCTTCATCGCCAACGCCGGCATCATGGCCTGCCCGGAGACCCGGGTCGGGCCCGGCTGGGAGGCCCAGTTCGCCACCAACCACCTCGGCCACTTCGCGCTGGTCAACCGGCTGTGGCCGGCGATCGCCGAGGGCGCCCGCGTGGTCTCGCTGTCCTCGCGCGGCCACCACTACTCCCCGATCCGCTGGGACGACGTCCAGTTCGAGACCGGCTACGAGAAGTGGCAGGCCTACGGGCAGGCCAAGACCGCGAACGTGCTGTTCGCCGTGCAGCTCGACCGGCTGGGCGCCGAGAAGGGTGTCCACGCGTTCGCGCTGCACCCGGGCGGCATCATGACGCCGCTGCAGCGGCACCTGCCGCGGGCGGAAATGATCGAACGCGGCTGGATCGACGAGGCCGGGAACTACCTGATGGAGTTCAAGACGCCCGAGCAGGGCGCGGCGACCACGGTCTGGGCGGCCACCTCGCCGCAGTTGGCCGGGCTCGGCGGGCTGTACCTGGAGGACTGCGACGTCGCCGAGCTCGCGCCGGAGGACGCCGAGGGCCTCGCGGCTTCGGGTGTCCGCCGGTACGCCGTCGAGCGCGAGCAGGCCGCGCGCCTGTGGACGCTGTCGGCGCAGCTCACGGGCGTGGACGCGTTCGCACGGCCCTGACTGTCACGTCGGCGGGCCCCCGGACGATACTTTCTTCGTGATCTTCCGACGTTTGCCGGTCACGGAGCCGGGGTACCTGGCGCCCGTGGCCGACGAAGCCGGGAGAACGGGGCGCCCGCCGACTGACGACGGGGCCGAGGTCACCTGTGGCCGTTACGCGATGGGTGAGTTCACCATCACCCCGCGCAGCGCCCTCGACGACGAGCGGCCGCCGGGTTTGCTGGGCGGGCGCTACGAAGTCGGCAGGCTGATCGGCAGCGGCGGCACGGCCCGCGTGTACCGAGCCTACGACGTGCGGCTGACCCGCGAGGTCGCCGTCAAGATCTACGACCGCGACGCGGTGGCGCTCGACCAGCGGCGTCGGCTGCGCGAGATGACGATCCAGGGCAGCATCAGCCACCCGGGCGTGGTGGCGCTGCTGGACAGCGGCACCGAGAACGGCCGGACGTACCTGGTGATGCAGCTCGTCGAGGGCGAGAACCTCGCCGAGCGCCTGCTGGGCGGCCCGCTGCCGGCGGCGGACGTGACGGCGCTGGCGGACGGGCTCGCCGAGGCACTGGCCCACGTCCACGCGCGGCGCATCGTGCACCGCGATCTGAAGCCGGCCAACGTGTTCCTGTCCGCGGACGGTCCCCTGATCGGCGACTTCGGCATCGCCCACGCCCTCGACACGACGCACATCACGGGCACGGGCCTGATCCCGGGCACGGCGGCGTACCTGGCGCCGGAGCAGGTGTCGGGCGAGCCGGCCGGCCCGCCGGCGGACGTGTACGCGCTGGGCTTGATCCTGCTGGAATGCCTGACGGGCCAGCGGGAGTACCCGGGCACCATGGTCGAGGCGGCCATGGCCCGGCTGACGAGACCACCCCGCATCCCGGAGGACGCACCGGCGACGTTGGCGTACACGTTGCGCCGGATGACGCAGCGCGAGCCGGCCGACCGCCCGACGGCGGCGAAGGTGCTGGACATGCTGCACGCGCCGCCGCCGACATTGCCGTGGAGCAGGACGCAGCGCAGCCCCCGCTGGCGCCGCCGCCCGGCCGCGGGAATTGCCGCCGGGGCGGGTGCGGCTGCGGAGCCGCCCGACGTGACGGAGGCTTTCAGCCCGGCGCGAGGCGAGCTGCGCGCCGGGGGCCACGATGCGGCGGCGGGCGCAGGCGCGGCGGGAAGCGAACTCGGCGCCGCGGGGCACGGTGCGGCGGTGGGCCACGGCCCAGCGCGAGATGAATTCGGCGCCACAGAGCGCGCGGCAGCCGCGGGCCCCGGCCCAGCACGAGGCGAACTGAGCGCCACGGGACACGGTGCGGCGGCGGGCTCCGGCCCAGCGCCAGGCGAACTCGGCGCCGCAGGGCCCGATGCAATCGCGGGCTTCAGCCCGGCGCGAGGCGAACTCGGCGCCGCGGGGCACGACGCGACCATCCCCGGCCGGCTCGCCGATGCCCCGACCCACGTCGCCTCTCCCGCCGCCGAAGCCCCGGGGCGCCGGCGCTTGGCCGCCGTAGCCGGGCTGAGCGTCGCCGCCGTTGCGGCCGTGGCCGCCCTGCTTCTCACCCAGCACGAAACCGGGACCGGTTCACCCGCGCAGCCGCCCGCCGCGAACTCTCCCGCCCCTTCCGTCACCCCGTCGTCGTCCAGCCCGCTCGCCGAGTCCGGGACCTCCGCGCCGGGCACGTCGCGGCCCGCCGGGACCGGTGGTTCCGGCACGCAGCCCGGCACCAGCGAAGCCGCGTCGCTCGAACCCGCCGCCGTGACGCACGACAGCCCGCACGAGGAGCCGGCGAAGCCACCCGGCAAGCCCCCGAAGACCAACCCGCCCGGCAAGACCAAGGGCAAGGGTCCCGGCCACGACTCGTGAGCGGGACCTCCGGCGCGCCAATCCGGGTCCAACGGCCCTGGTGCCGAAAAGGGCCGGGAATGGCGGGTAATTCGATTCCGTGAATTGGGACTCGAACCAATAACGGCAGGTAACCGAAGGCCGGTCCGGGCCGACTCACTCCACGGTGCCGCCGCCGGGAATCCCCTCCCGGCCGGTTCGACGAGCATCCCCCGGAGGTCTGGATGAGTGTCCACGCTGCCCTCGCGCGGCCGGTTTTCCGCACACCGAGCGGCCGGCACGCCAAGCCGGGTCCCGCCTGGCCGCGGGTCGCCGGCCGGGCAGTTTTCCTGATCACGGCCCTGTTGTGCGCCGCTGCGGTCTTCGCGCTCGGATGGCCGCCCGCGCTGCTGGCGGTGCCCGCCGCCGCGTTCGTGCTGCTCGTCGCGGGCGTGGCGAAATTGCGGACCGCGAGCCGGAAGATCGACACCATCCTCGCCGAAGAACTGCCGGAATCCGATTGATCAAGCGAGGGCGTAGAAGTCCTCGAGCACCGCTTCGGCGGCTTCGGTATCGGGCACGGCGACGTTCCAGCACACCTGCCCGTCTTCGACGGCGATGTCTATGTCAGCTTCCTTGTCGACAAGGACGTTTCGAGCCTAGAGTCTGGACCTGACTCCAGAGTCAAGGGAGAAGCCCGTGAAGATCGGCGAAGTGGCCCGGCGCCCCAGCGGCTACCGGGTGTTCCCCGCGTCGGCGGCCGACCGGATCCGTTCGGCGAAAGCGTTGCAGGACCTGGGTTTCACCCTCGACGAGGTGACCGACGCCCTGCGCGCCCACGACACCGGCGACGCCACCTGCGAGACCGAGCGCCGGCGCCTGGAGGCGGTCGTCGCCCGGCTGGACGAACGGATCGCCGCACTGCACCGCGTCCGCACCAAGGCGGCGGAGAGCCTGGCGGACTGCCGGGCCGGCTGCTGCCGGCTGGTCGGCGGCGGCGCCTGAGCGTGGAGTTCTTCTGCTACCACCGCGACCGCCCCGGGTCTTCGGCGCTGCGGCCGGAAACGCTGGAAGCGCACTGGTCGTACCTGGACCGGTTCGCCGACCGGATGATCGCCCGCGGCCCGACCCTGGCCGCCGACGGCACCCCGACCGGCAGTGTGCACGTCCTCGACCTGCCGGACCCGGCCGCCGCCCGCGCGTTCGCCTTCGACGAGCCCACCTACCAGGCCGGGGGCTACCGCGACGTCCTGCTGCGCCGGTGGCGCAACACCCTCGGCACCACCATGTGGGAGTCCCCCGGCGAGCCGTCCGGCTTCCTGGTCCTCGGCCTCGCCGAGGGGCCACCCGTCGACGTCGGGCGCCCGGAGGGGCACGACCTCATCGCCTACGGACCGCTCCTGTCCGACGACGGCGCCACCTGGCTCGGCACCGCCGCGCTGGTCAGAGCGGCCGCTCCCACCGCGGCGCGTACCGTCCTCACCGCGGACCGGTACGCGGCCGTCGAAGTCCACACCTGGCGGTTCGGCGGGCGGGTCACCGCAGGTCCAGCCACATGATGCGCAGCCCGACGTCCCCGGCGACCGGGTGGCGGAAGGCTCCGGGCGCCGTTCCGAGCGTCACGAACCCCAAGCTCTCGTACAGCCGGACCGCGGCCACGTTCACGTCGACGACCGCGTTGAACTGGATCGCCGCGAACCCGCTCCGCCGGGCCCAAGCGATCAGGTCCGTCGTGAGCGCCCGCCCGACACCCGTGCCGCGTGCCTCCTTCGCCACCATCAGGCTGCCGGAGGCGACGTGGCTGCCCGGCCCCGGTCGGTTGGCGTACATGTTCGCCGTGCCGGTCACCCGGTCGCCGTCGAGGGCGACGACCACGCGGGCCGGCGGGTCGCGCAGCCACATCTCCCGGGCGTCGCGCTCGGTCATCGCCGGGTCGTAGGGGAACGTCTGCCGCTCGGTGACGACGTCGTGGATGATCGGCCAGATGGCGGGCCAGTCCTCGGCGCGGGCTTCGCGGATCACGGCCGCACCGCCGCGCAGAGTTCCGGGACGACGGCCTCGATGTCGTCCCGCAGCACGAACGCGGCATCGTCGTCGTACGGCGTCGGGTCGCGGTTGACGACGACCAGCGTCGCCCCGGCCCGCACGGCGACCGTGCACAGTGACGCCGCCGGCTCCACCTGCAGCGTGCTGCCGATCGCGAAGAACAGGCCGCTCGCCGCCGCGATGTTCCGCGCGTGCCCGAGGACTTCGCCGTCGAGCAACTGTCCGAAAAGGACGACGTCGAGCTTGAGGATCCCGCCGCAGTGCCGGCACGACGGGTCGTCCTCGCCCGCTTCGAGGACATCGGCGGTCGGGAACCCGGCCGCGCAGCCGGTGCACCGCGTGGTGTGCATGCTGCCGTGCAGCTCGAGAACCTTGCGCTCGGCGAGCCCGGCCCGCTGGTGCAGGCCGTCGACGTTCTGGGTGAGCACCCGGACGGCGACGCCCGCGCTGTCGAGCTCCGCCAGCGCGCGGTGGGCGGCGTTCGGCTCGGCGCGCCACGCGGCGTGCCCCCGGTACGCGCGCCAGAATTCGCGGCGCACGCCGGCGTCGGCCATGAAGTTCTCGAGGGTGAAGGCGTTCACCGCGCTCGGCGTGCGCGTCCAGACGCCATCGGGGCCGCGGTAGTCGGGAATCCCGGACGCGGTGGAGATGCCCGCGCCGGTCAACGCGGCGACCCGCCGGGCCCCGCGGATCCGGTCGATGAGCTTGCCGTCCATGGTGCCGGAGGCTAACGGCTCGCGGACGGCGGCACGACCGGATTATCGCGCCTCTCGGTCCTTCCGCAGCCGCAACGCCAGCGCCGGGCACGCCGCGGCCGCGCGCCGCGCCTCGGCCACCAGTTCCGCCGGCACCGCGCCCGGCGCCACCACCGGATAGCCCCACTCGTCGAGGCGCACCAGTTCCGGCAGGAGGTCCGCGCACAACCCGTGCGCGCTGCACCCGATCGGGTCCACTGTCACCTTCATGCGACACCCGCCGGGATCCGGCACCGGCCGCCGGCCTCGTGGGTGCGGACGTCGGCGTCGAAGACCGCCAACGCGCTGGCCGCGAGCCGCGCCGCGCCGTCCGGGTGGGCGCACGCGCCGCGGCCGGTCAGCAACGGGAGGCGGCGGGCCAGCCGGGCCGTCGCCGGGCCACCGCGGACCAGCTCCGCGAAGTCCGCCGCGATCGACGGCAGGCCGAACGTGCACGGCCCGCACTGGCGGGCCGACTCCGCCGCCAGGAACGCCAGCACCTTCGCCGTGTACGCCAGCCCGCAGTCACGCGCGGGGAGCGCGTAGACCGCGGCGATCCCGGACAGGCCGGAGCCGAGGTCCGAGGTCCACGTTCCGCCGGCGAGCACCGCCTGCACCGGTTCCGCTTCGCCGCCCGCCGCGGCCAGCACCCCCGCCAGGGACGTCCCCTCGGCCACCTCCACGACGCCGGGCCGCCGGACCGCGCCGGTCACCGTGACGAGGTCGGTCCGGGACGCGCGATAATGGTTCGGCCCCAGCAGGACCACCGACGCCAGCTGCGCCAGTGTCTCCACATTGGACACCAGGGTGGGCCGCCCGCGCACGCCGCGTTCGGCGGGCCGGGGCCGCTTGCCCAGCGGCCGCGCGTCCCCCGACGTCAGGTACCGGACGAGCGCGGTCTCTTCGCTGGCGACGTAGCGGCGCGGGACCTCCGCGACCCGCACCGGCACCCGGTCTTCGCGTTCGGCGAGCGCCGCGGCGACGCTCGGCAGCGCCGGGCTGCCGGTGTGCACGCAGAGCACGGCCTCGACGGCGCCGGTCGCGTGGGCGGCGAGCTGCAGGCCGTCGAGCACGAGGTGCGGCGAAAGCGTGAGCAGCACGACGTCCTTCCGGCTGAGCGGGTCGCCTTCGCACCCGTTCGCGACGACGACCGAGCGGTTCGACCGGGCCGCGCGCAGCTTCACCGCCGTCGGGAAGCCCGCGCCGCCGCGGCCGCGCAGGTCCGCCGCTTCGACGACGGCGATCAGCCGGTCGCGGCCGTCGTCGCCGTGGTAGGCGACCCACGGCACGACCCCGTTGCGGCGCCGGTGGCCGGCCAGGTCCAGCCGGTGCGGGGGCAGGATGCTCATCGGATGCCTCCCAGGGCAGCGAACTTGCGGGCGTGGGTCGCGCGGTAGCCCGCCGAAGCGAGCACGGCCAGCACGCACAGGACGTCGAGCGCGACGATCCAGCCGTAGGCGGCGTCGTCTTCGGCCATGCCGAAGCCGTGCACCAGCGCGACCGGCCAGCACAGGTAGGCCAGCCAGTGCACAGCGCGCCAGGCCCGCGCCGGCAGCCGGGTGCGCAGCAGGCTGGTGACGACGATCGCGAGCAGCAGGTCGATCGCGACGGCGCCGAGCCCGACCCACAGCGGCTGGTAACCGGCGCCGAACGGGATCACGACGTCGAGCCAGCCGAGCGAGACGTAACCGTCGAGGATGGCCGACGCGATGTGCGCCGCGAGGAACGCCAGGCTGGTCAGCGCCAGGTTCCGGTGCACGGCGGCGACGGCGAACCGCGGCCATTCCCGCGTGGCGAACCGCCCGGCGCCGAGCGCGCCGAGGACGACGACGCCGGTGAAGAGCACGAGCGAGACGAGCCCGGTCGCGCGGCTGAAGTACCACACCGCGGAGCTCATGCCGCCGCCCGTTCCGCGGGCCAGCCGGGGGTCGTGACGACGTCGCCGTCCACGCCGGCCAGCCGTGCGGGGAGGTTCCGCCGCTCGAGCCAGCCGGGTGCGGCGCCGCCGAGGACGATCGCCGCCGTGCTCGCGGTGTTGGCGTCCACAGTGGACTTCGCGGCGACGGTGACCGTGCGCCAGCGCGCTTCCGGGATGTCGCCGGTGCGCGGGTCGACGATGTGGTGCACGGTCCGGCCGCCGTGGCGCCAGCGCCGCCGGGTGGTGCCCGAGGTGGCGAGCGCGCCGTCACGGTGGAGGGCGACGGTGGCGGCCGGCCGGGCGACGGCGTCCGCGTGGTCGTCGCCGAGCGCGATCTGCCAGCCGCCGGGGGGCGGCGGCCCGGCGGCGCGCAGATCGCCGCCGAGGTTCACCAGCGCTCCGCAGCCGGTGGTGGTGTGGATTCGCCGGGCGGCCCGGTCGGCGGCGAGAGCCTTGGCGGTCGCGCCGAGGTCGAGGTGCACGCCTCGCGGGAGGACGACGAGCCGCCGGGCGGGGTCGAAGAGGATCCGGTGCCAGCCGGGCGCGGGAGCCGCCGGTGTCGCGAATGACTCATTCGGGACTTCGGAGGTCCCCGATGAGTCATTCGCGACCTCCGAAGCCGCGGTGTTCCGTTCAGCGGCAACCGAAGCGAAATCACCGTCGTAGCCCAGCGCGCACACCGCCGCCCCCACCGTCGGGTCGACCAATCCGTCCGTCAACCGCGCCGCGCGCAACGCCACCTTCAGCGCCTCCGCGAGCAACGGCCCCACGCGGACCTCCCGCCCGGCTGCCTCGTGCAGCCGCGAGATCTCCGAGTCCGGCCGGAACCGGCTGCACGCCGCGTCGATCGCCGCCAGTTCCTCCCGCAGCAGGGCGACCGCCTCCCCCAGCCGGGTGGGATCCGTGACGATCAGCTCGGCCGTCGTGCCCAGGGCCGGGAACGCCGTCGTCATGACGCCCCCGAACCGGTGTGCGCGTGGCCGGATCCGCTGCTCAAGCCGCTGTCGGGCGCCTGAAGCTGGTCCTGGGTGCCGGTCGAGTCGGTGGAATCGGAGGTGGAGGTCGAATCCGAGGTCGTGGCCGAAGCCGTCGAGAGGCCGAAGCCGATGGCGCCTGCTGCGGCCGCGCCCAGTACCGCGGCGGCCGCCGTGGCCAGCGCGGCCTTGCGGCGACCCTGCTCGCGGCGGGCGGGTCCGGCCGGGGTGGTGGGTTCCATGGCACCGAGTGTCGGCGCCGTTCCTTTGAACGAGCTGGGAACGACCTGTCAAAGCCCTGGCGCACCAACCAAAGGAGGTTGACACCGGAAAGCCATTCACCCACTCTTTCCGTTGTCCGCCGGAGGTTTCCTGGTGTTCACGAACCGGACCACAGCACCTCACGAACCGGTCCCCTGCCGTGGGCACCATGAGGCGCCCACCCCCTCAGTGCTGGAGGACCCATGATCCGGAAGCGGATCTTCGCCGCGTTCGCCGCGGCCGCCCTGGTCACCGCCGGTGCGGTCACCGCCGCCGTCACCGGAACCGGCGAACCGGCCGCCGTCCGGCCGACCGCCGCGGCCGTGCCGGCGTTCGACCACATCGTCCTCGTCATGTTCGAGAACAAGAAGTACTCCTCGATCAACGGCAGTTCCAGCGCGCCCTACTTCAACACCCTCGCCTCGCAGAGCGCGAAGTTCACGAACTCCTTCGCGATCACCCACCCGAGCCAGCCCAACTACGTCGCCCTCTTCTCCGGCGCGACGCAGGGCGTCACCGACGACAGCTGCCCGGCCAACCTCGGCGCGAAGGCGAACCTCGGCCGTCAGCTGATCGACGCGGGCAAGACCTTCAAGGGCTACTCCGAAGCCATGCCTTCGGACGGCTACACCGGCTGTTCCAGCGGCACCTACCGCCGCAAGCACAACAGCTGGGTCGACTTCTCCAACGTCCCCGCCGCGAGCAACGTCCGGTTCTCGAGCTTCCCCTCGGACTTCACCCAGCTGCCGACCGTCGCCTTCGTGACCCCCGACATGTGCAACGACATGCACGACTGCAGCATCGGCACCGGCGACACGTGGCTGAAGAAGAACCTCGACGCCTACGCCCAGTGGGCCAAGACGCACAACAGCCTGCTGATCACCACGTTCGACGAGGACAGCAACACCTCGGTCAACCAGATCTTCACCACCTTCACCGGCGCGAAAGTGAAGGTCGGCAGCTACAGCGAAACGATCAACCACTACACGGTGCTGCGCACCATCGAGGCGGCGTACGGCCTGCCCGGCATCGGCAACGCCGCGAGCAAGTCGCCGATCCTCGACGTCTGGCAGTAACCACGTGTACCTGTCCACCATCGGCCGCCGAGAGCACGCCGGGACGGTGTCCCGGCGCAAGCTCTCGGCGGTCGGCGCGAACGTCTTCGCGCTGGGTGCCGTCAGCCTCGTCACCGACGTCTCCTCCGAGATGGTCACCGCGGTCCTGCCGGTGTACCTGGTCCTCGGCCTGCACCTGAGCCCCGCCGCGTACGGCCTGGTCGACGGCCTCTACACCGGCGCGACGGCGCTGCTGCGGATCGCCGGCGGGTACGTCGCCGACCGGGTCCGGCGGCGCAAGGTCGTGGCCGGCGCCGGCTACGCGCTGTCCGCGGTGATGAAGCTCGGCCTGCTCGTGGCCGGGTCGTCGGCGACGGCGATCGGCGCGGTGATCACGCTCGACCGCACCGGCAAGGGTCTGCGGACGGCTCCGCGGGACGCGCTGATCACGCTGTCGGCCCCGGAACCGCTGCTCGGGCGGGCGTTCGGCGTGCACCGCGCGATGGACAGCATGGGCGCGTTCGCCGGGCCGCTGGTCGCGCTCGCCGTGCTGGCCGCCGTCGGCGCGGCCGACCCCGAGGCGTTCGACGCCGTGTTCGTCGTCAGCTTCTGCATCGCCGCGATCGGAGTGCTGCTGCTGGTGCTGTTCGTCCGCGACCGCCGCACGCCGAAAGCCACCGCGACGCCGGTCTCGCCGCGGGCGGCGGCCGCGTTGCTGCGCGGCAGCGGCGTTCGGCGCCTCCTGGTGGCCGCGTGCGTGCTCGGGCTGGCCACGGTCGGCGACGGGTTCGTCTACCTGCTGCTGCAGCACAAGGAGGACATCGCCACCGGCTGGTTCCCGCTGCTCGCCGTCGGCACGAACCTCAGCTACCTGCTGCTCGCCGCGCCGCTGGGCGCGCTCGCCGACCGGGTCGGGCGGCTGCCGGTGGTGCTCGGCGGGTACGGCGCGCTCGCGCTGGTCTACCTGCTGCTGGCCGGGCCGGTGACCGGGTGGCCGCTGTTCGCGCTGTCGCTCGCGTTGTACGGCGCGTTCTACGCGGCGACCGACGGCGTCCTCATGGCCCTCGCCGGCCCGCTGCTGCCGGAGTCGTTGCGCACCACGGGGATCTCGCTGGTGCAGACCGCGCAAGCGCTGGCGTACTTCGCCTCGTCCGTCCTGTTCGGACTCGCCTGGCAGTTCTGGGGCGCGGATCGCGCGATCGCCGTCGCGGCGGGCGGAGCCGTGGTCGCGATCGCGGCGACCTTCGCGGTACTGCCGAAGGTGAAGGCGTGAAGACGCGGATCCTCATCGCGGTCGTCGGCGTGCTCGTGCTCGCCGGGGCCGCGGTCGCGTACGTCGGGTTCGCGAGCGCGCGCGGCCACGACGTCACCGCGACCGGCGCGGTCAGCCTCGCCCCCGGTCCGCGGCTGCTGTTCCGCAGCACCGCCGACGCCGACCGGGGGCACGTCGCCACGGTGTCCGCGTCCGACCCCGGCGGCCCGCGGACGGTGTCGCCGCTGTCGTGCGCGCGGGTGTACGCCGCCGGCGGCACCGGGCTCTGCCTGCGCCAGGACGGCGACCTGACCACCTACCAGCTGGCGGTGCTGGACACCGGGCTGGCGGTGCGGCGGGAGATCCCGCTGGTCGGGCTGCCGAACCGGGCGCGGGTGTCGGCGAGCGGCCGGATGCTCGCGTGGACGGTGTTCGTCACCGGCGACTCATACAACGGCGGGATGTTCTCCACCCGCGCCGGCATCCTCGACACGGCGACCGGCGACCTCGCGGGCACCCTGGAGGACTACGCGGTGACCCTCGACGGCCGGCCGTACCAGGCGGCCGACCTCAACTTCTGGGGCGTCACGTTCACCCGCGACGACCGCCACTTCTACGCGACGATGTCGACGTCCGGCCACCGTTACCTGGTCGCGGGCGACTTCGCCGCGCACACGATCCGCACGCTGCGCGAGAACGTCGAGTGCCCTTCGCTGTCCCCCGATGGGACGCGGGTGGCGTTCAAGTCCGCTGTGGACGGCGACCCGGCGCGCGGGTGGCGGCTGTCGGTGCTGGATCTCGCGGCTTCGAAGGTGACGCCGCTGGCCGAGACCCGCAGCGTGGACGACCAGCCGGCCTGGCTCGACGACCACACGATCGGCTACGGCCTGTCCCACGGCCCGGGCCACGCGGACGTCTGGTCGGTCCCGGCCGACGGCTCGGGCGCGCCCCGGCTGCTGATCCCGGACGCCGAGTCGCCCGCCGCGCTGGGACCGTGATCGCCGGCGCCTCCCGGGTGCAGCCGCGGCCCCGGAGGTCGCGAATGACTCATTCGCCGTCGGGTTCGGTGCCGAGCTCCCGGCGGACGGCTTCGCGGATCCGGTTCGCCATGAGCGAGTCGAGCCCGA
>NZ_JBSFNC010000166.1:0-18368 GCF_053586895.1 Amycolatopsis sp. NPDC003731
GGCCGGGCCGATCAGTGGCGTCTCGGCCTCGTAGAACCGGTCGCCGATCTTCGCTTCGTCGACGCCGCAGTGCGTGAAGAGCGCGAAGTTCGGCAGCGTCACCGGGGTGGGCGTCGGCGCCGGTGCAGCGGGCGGTGCGGGTTTCGGCTCGGGTGGGGCGGTCGTGAGGAGGACGATGACGCAGGCTCCCAGCACGGTGGCGGTTGCCGCGAGCAGCGGGGCGACCAGCCGTCGCCGGCGTGCGGGGAGCGGTGCGGGCCGGACGTCCACGGTGTCGGCGAGAGCGTGGAAGGCGCGGCGCAGGCGATCCTCGACGTGGGTCATCGGAGTTCTCCTTCCAGCTTCGCCAGCGCGCGGGAGGCGCAGGTCTTGACGGTGCCGCGGGAGACGCCGAGCGTGTCGGCGATCTCGGCTTCGGACAGGCCGGCCCAGTACCGGAGCACGAGCACCTCCCGTTGCCGTCTCGGCAGCCGGCGCACGGCGGCGAGCACTTCGCGGTGCTCTTCGCCGAGCAGGACGCCGGTGTCCGCGGGTGGTACGTCGTCGCGGTCGCCGGGCCGGTGCCGCAGACGCCGTGCTGCGCGCCGGTGCGCGGAGCGGGCGCCGTTGACGACCGAGACGCGAAGGTAGCCGCCCGCGCCGGCCGGGTCGTCGAGCGGCCAGCGGCGGACGAGCGCGAGGAAGGCGTCCTGCACGACGTCTTCGGCGAGCCCGCGGTCGCCGAGCAGCAGCACGGCGAGCCGGACCAGGCCGGGGCGGTGCGCGCGGAAGAGTTCCGCCGGGTCGACGGCGGTATCGGTGCCCAGGGTGACCTCCTTTACCAGGTACACGCCGGGCACCGGGCCTAGGTTGACAACGCCACCAGTGCGGTCGCGACGGCGGCTTCGACACCGGCGCCGAGGACGTCGCCGGTGATGCCGCCGAGCCGTTTGGTGCACCGCCACAGGAGCGCTCCCGTGACGGCGTAGGCGAGGGCGACCGCGAGCGGGCCGCGCCACCACGGCAGGCCGGGCAGCAGCGCGGCCAGCCCGGTGGCGGCCAGGCCGACGGCGATCGCGGCGGGGCGGGGCACCGAGCCGGCGACGGTGGCGCCGAGCCCTTCCGGCCGGGCCGTCGGAACGCCGCGCGCGCACGCCATGGAGAGCGTGCACCGGCCGACAAGGACGCCCGCGGCCGCCGTGAACGGGTTCGCGGCGGTCAGGGCACCAACCTGAACGAGGAGGACCAGAACGAGAGTGGCAACCCCGGTGGGGCCGGAATCCCCGCGGCGCATGACGTCGAGGGCTTTGGCGCGGTCGTAGGAGGCGCCGAGGCCGTCGGCGGTGTCGGCGAGCCCGTCGAGGTGCAGCCCCCGGCTGCCTAGCGCGACGGCACCGAGGGCGAGCGCGGCGGTGGCCAGAGAGGGCAACCCGGCGGCGTTCCCCGCCCAGACGATTCCCCCGGCCGCGGCGGCCAGCGGGATCGCCGCGAGCGGGGCGAGCACCATGGCGCGGCCGGCGACCTGCCGGTCGATGACGCGCGGCGCCGGGACGGGCACGGTGGTCAGCGTCCCGGCGGCCATCCGCGCGGCGTCGGCCCACCGGCTCATGCCAGGTCGGCCAGCAGTCCCATGTCGGCCAGGATCGCGCGGGCCGCTCGCAGCGTCGGGACGGCCTGCACCGCTCCGCTCCCTTCGCCGAGCCGCAGGCCGAAGTCCAGGATCGGCTCCAGGCCCAGGGCCTTCAGCGCGAACGCCTGTGACGGCTCCGTCGAGCGGTGGCCGGCCAGCCACCACTGCTCGGCTCCGGGTGCGATGTCCCGGGCCACCACGGCCGCGGCGCCCGAGAACACGCCGTCCAGCAGGACCGGGATCCCGAGCACCGCCGCTTGGACCAGGAAGCCCGCCGTGGCCGCGACGCACGCGCTGCCCAGGGCCGTCAGCCGCTCGAACGGGTCGTCCGTGCGGCCGGCCGTGCGGGTCAGGGCGGCCGCGACCGCCGCCGTCTTGCGGTCGAGGCCGGCCGCGTCGACTCCGGTGCCCGTGCCGACCACCTCGGCCGCGGGGAGGCCCAACGACGCTGCCACCAGGGCTGCGCACATCGCCGTGTTGCCGATGCCCATGTCGCCGGGGATCAGCACGTCCGCGTCGCGCTCCTCCAGGGCGATCGCCCGGCCCGCCTCGAACGCGGCCTGGGCTTCGCCCGGGAGCAACGCGTCCTCGACGTCGATCGAGCCCGATCCGCGGCGGATCTTGTGCGCGGTCACCGACGGCGGCACGTCCGCGCCGTCCCAGTCGACGGCGATGTCCGCGACCCGTACGCGTGCGCCGACCTGGGCGGCCAGCACGTTTACGCCGCTCTTGCCGGCCAGGAACACCCGCACCATCGCCGCCGTCACCTCGCGTGGGTACGCCGAAAGCGCCGACACGCCGTGGTCGCCCGCGAAGACGACCACGCGGACGTCGTCCAGCGGGCGTGGTGGCACCGTGCCGTGCGCCGCGGACAGCCAGGCCGCGATCTCCTCCAGCCTGCCCAGCGCGCCGAGCGGCTTGACCAGGCCGTCGAGGCGCTCCAGGGCGGCGGCGCGGGCGGAGGGGTCGGGCACGGGTACGTCGAACACGGGCGCCTCCTGGCTACAGGTCGAGCGCCCGGCCCGCGACGACCAGCACGACCCGGTCGGCGTCGGCGGACACCCGGTTGTTGAGTGCGCCCAGCACATCACGGAACAGCCGCCCGGACGACGTTGCGGGCACCACACCGCTGCCGACCTCGTTGCTCACCGCGACCACCGGCACCCGCGCTGCGGCCCAGGCGGCCAGGAAGTCCTCGAGCCGGTCGTCCAGGCGGTGCTCCCAGCCCGGCTTCTGGCGCCACGCGCCGACGTCGTCGAGCACGCGGGACAGCCAGGTGCCGAGGCAGTCGATCAGCAGCGGCTCGGTCGCCGTGCGCAGGATGCCGGCCAGGTCGGTGGTCTCGACCGTCTTCCAGTTCGCCGGCCGCCGTGCCTGGTGCGCGGCCACCCGCGCGGCCCACTCCGGGTCGTCTTCGCCCGCGGGCAGGCCCGGCGCGACGTAGATGAGGTGCGGGTGGCGGGCGACGAGCCGCTCGGCGTGCCGTGACTTCCCCGAGCGGACGCCGCCGAGGACCAGCACCTTGCCTTCGTCGCGCCCGTACCGGCGGAGGGCGCGAGCCAGGGTTTCGAGATACCCGGCGAGCCGGTGGGTCAGCTTCGTCATACCGGCATTCTGGTGCACGCGCTACCGTGCGCCACGTGCCACTCCGTCTAGGGACAACCACGGCCGGACTCGTGACCGGATACGTAACCGACGCTCTGTTCGGTGACCCCCGAACGGGCCACCCGGTCGCCCTCTTCGGTACCGCCGCGGCCCGTCTGGAACACCGTCTGTGGGCCGATTCGAAGCCGCGCGGAGCCGCGTACGCAGCGCTGTGCACCTTCGGCGCCGTCGGCCTCGGCGTCGTGCTTCAGACGGCGACGCGGCGACGTCCCTTCGCGCGTTACTTGCTCACCGCCGCGTCGACGTGGGTTGTACTCGGCGGACGCGGCCTTGCCGCCGAAGGCAGCGAAATGGCCCGGCTGCTCGAAGCAGGCGAAGTGCCCGCAGCGCGTCTGAGGCTCTCGCACCTCTGCGCGCGCGACGCGACGACGCTCGACTCCGCGGAGCTGACCCGCGCGGCGACCGAGTCGATCGCCGAGAACACCTCGGATGCCGTGGTCGCGCCGCTGTTCTGGGGTGCCGTTGCCGGGATGCCGGGTCTCCTCGGCTACCGCGCGCTGAACACGCTCGACGCGATGGTCGGCTACCGCTCGCCGCGCTACCGGCGCTTCGGCTGGGCTGCGGCGCGGGCCGACGATGTCGTCAACCTGGTGCCGTCGCGGATCGGGGCGGTGCTCACGGCGTTGTGCGCGGGTGGCCGGGCGCGGGAGTCCTGGCGGGTGTGGCGCCGTGACGGCAACCGGCACCCGAGCCCCAACGCGGGGCAGGTGGAAGCGGCGTTCGCCGGCGCGTTGGACGTCCGGCTCGGCGGTACGAACAGCTACAGCGGCGAGGTGGAGAGCCGGGCGCGGCTCGGGGATGGGCGCGAGCCGGAGCCGGTCGACCTGCGGCGCGCGGTGCGGTTGTCGCGTCGGGTGGGTGCCGCCGCGATTGCCGTGGCAGCGGTGGTGGCGGCCCGATGAGCGGGGTGCTCGTCGCGGGGACGACGTCCGATGCCGGGAAGAGCCTGGTCACCGCCGGGGTCTGCCGGTGGCTCGCGCGCCGGGGGGTGCGGGTGGCGCCGTTCAAGGCGCAGAACATGTCCAACAACTCCATGGTCTGCGCCGACGGGGCCGAGATCGGCCGCGCCCAGTGGGTGCAGGCGCGCGCTGCCGGGGTGGAGCCCGAGGCGGCGATGAACCCGGTGTTGCTGAAGCCGGGCAGTGATCGGCGCAGCCACGTCGTCGCGCTCGGGAAGCCGTTCGGCACGCTCGAAGCGGGGGAGTACGCCACCGGACGGGCCGGGCTGGCCGAGATCGCCTTCGGGGCGTTCGAGGACCTCAGCGCGCGCTTCGACGTCGTCGTCTGCGAAGGCGCCGGGAGCCCGGCGGAGATCAACCTGCGCGGCGGCGACTACGTCAACATGGGGCTCGCGCGCCGGTTCGGGCTGCCGGTGCTGGTCGTCGGCGACATCGACCGCGGTGGCGTGCTCGCGGCCATGTTCGGCACCCTCGCGCTGCTCTCCGCCGAGGACCAGGCCCTGGTCGCGGGCTGGGTGGTCAACAAGTTCCGCGGCGACGTCGGGTTGCTGCGGCCGGGGCTGGACAGCCTCGAGAAGGTCACCGGGCGGCCGGTGCTGGGCGTGCTGCCGTGGCTGGACCGGGTGTGGATCGACTCGGAGGACGCCCTTGCCGTGGCGGGCTGGCGCCGCGAAGTGCCTGGTGGTGGGCTCGGCGTGGCGGTCGTCCGGTTCCCGCGCGCGTCCAACGCCACCGACGTCGACGCGCTGGCCGCCGAACCCGGGGTCACGGTGACGCTCACCGCGGACCCGGACGTGGTCGCGGCGGCGGACGTCGTGGTGCTGCCCGGGTCGCGCGCCACCGTGGCCGACCTGGCCTGGTTGCAGGAGCGCGGTCTGGCCGCGGCGGTGACGGCCCGGGCCACCGCGGGCCGCCCGGTCCTCGGCATCTGCGGTGGTTACCAGATGCTCACGGAGTCCATTGTGGACGACATCGAGTCCGGCGCGGGCGAGGTGACGGGCCTCGGCTTGCTGCCCGGGCGGGTGACGTTCGCCGCGGACAAGGTGCTCGCCCGGCCCGCGGGAACGTGGCGCGGGCACCCGGTGGACGCCTACGAGATCCACCACGGCACGGTGGCCACGACGGCCCCGGCGGAGTCCTTCCTGGACGGTCAGCGGGCGGGGGCGGTCTGGGGCACGATGTGGCACGGAGCCTTCGAGAACGACGCCTTCCGCCGCGCGTGGCTCACCGAGGCGGCGGCGCAGGCGGGCGTCGGGTGGGCGCCGGCCCCGGACGCGCCGGGGTTCGGCGCGCTGCGGGAGGAAATGCTGGACAAACTGGCGGACGCGGTCGACGAGCACCTCGACACGGCGAGGCTGCGGACGCTGCTGGAGCGCGGGGCACCGCCGGACCTGCCGTTCATCCCGCCGGGCGCGCCTTAGCCCGCCGGGGTGGAGCCGCCGCCTCACGGTGTGCCGCCGGTGGCTGGTTCGCGGTCGCGTCCCTGCCGATCGCCGGTGATCAAGACCCGTGCGATGCCGAAGCCCACCCCAGCACCACTGATCCCGAAGCCCGGCGTCGGAACGCGACCGCGAACCCTCCGGCTCAGGCAGCTACCGCGGTCCGGCGGTTGAGCGCCTTCTCCGCGAACGCGCCGAACGTCAGGCCCAGCGCCAGCCACAGCGTCGCCTGCGTGCCGACCGATGCCGTGCGGAAGCTCCACAACGTCGAGGCCGGGAACGTCGGCGGGACCTCGTCGACCGACGGCAGCAGCCAAGCCACGATGCCGATCACGACGACGTAGGCCGCCGCCGCCAGGAGGAAGCCGTTCCAGGCGCCGAGGCGGTCTGCCAGCTTGCGGCCGAACACCGTGGCGAGAATTCCCACCAGCAGCGACACCGCGACGAAGCCGAAGTACAGCTCGGTGCGGGAGCCGATCGTGCCCGGCTGGCCCACCGCGGGCGGGTTGGCCGGGTACTTCAGGAACGGCACCAGGAACACCACGGTGAACGCGCCCGCCGTGAGCAGCAACGCCGTCAGGCGGGGACGCAACGCGCCGAGCCGGCCCTGCGCGAACGCGAAAGCCAGCGAGAGCAGGCCGCCGATGGCGACGCCGTACACGAGCACGCCGGTCAGCAGGCCGAGCGTGCTCTGGATGTCCCGGGGGACCAGTTCCTCCTCTTCCGCGGCCGGAGCGGGAGGGGCATCGGAGGTTTCATGGGCGTGCGAGTGGCCGGACTCCTCGAGGCCGATGGCCGCGTTCACCGACGGCTCACCGAAGGCGTAGGCGAACCCGAACGCGAGCACACCGGCGATCAGGCCCGCGAGCATGCCGCGGACCAGCAAGGTCTTCATCATGGGAGCGCGTGCCCGCCGATCAGTGGCAGGGGAAGGCCAGCAGGTGCCGGCCGTCGTGCACGAACTCGTGGACGTACATGTTCGCGAAGACCGCCGTCGCGCCCTGCTCGGCGCTCACGAAGTACAGCGCGATCAGGGCGAGGAGCACCACGAACACCGCCCACGGCACGATCTCACGGATCGGGATGCGGATCGAGAGCGGAACGGCGGGAGCTGCCGTCTGGGTCATGCGTGGCCTCCTCGGGCTTTCGCGGCCTCATCGGGGTCGGTCACGAGGGTCCGGGTCTGGCTTCCCCCTGGCGGGGGTCACAGTGGCGCGACCGCGCGGACTTGCACCGCGTTCCGGAATCTCCTCGTCTGGCCGGTTGAGCGTAGGTCCGCCATTCCGCGCCCGTCAATGAGGCTTGTTCAGCCGTCGGCCGCCGCATGGCATCCGTGGTGCCCCGCGACCTGCGCGGGGGGCGCGGCGGCCTAACCAGAACAAGCCTCAAATGTGACAATGCCGCGGTGACTCGAATGGTGGCCGCCCTGGATGTGGGCGGGACGACGATCAAGGCGGCGCTGCTCGACGAGGAGCTCCAGCCCAAGGCGGCCTTGCGCGCGGAGACGGCCCGCAGCGCGGACGGGACGGCGCTGGCCGCGCAGACCGTGGACATCGTGGCCGCGCTGGCCGAGCAGGCGGGCACCGGGCAGCCGGCCGCGGTCGGGGTGGTGGTGCCGGGGATCGTCGACGAGGAAACCCGCGTCTGCCACTTCTCGGCCAACCTCGACTGGCGCGAAGTCCCGTTCGGTGAGCTCCTGGAGGACCGGCTCGGGCTGCCGGTCGCCTTCGGGCACGACGTCACCGCGGGCGGCATCGCCGAGTTCCGCGTGGGCGCCGGGCGCGGCGCGACGAACGCGGCGTTCATCCCCGTCGGCACCGGGATCGCCGCCGCGCTGCTGCTCGACGGCCGGATCCACCGCGCGCACGGGCAGGCGGGCGAGGTCGGGCACATCGACGTCGGCCACGCCGGCAAGTGCGGCTGCGGCGCGACCGGCTGCCTGGAGGCCATCTCGTCGGCGGCCGCGATCGCCCGCCGCTACACCGAGCGCACCGGGCGCCCGGCCGACGGCGCGCGCGAGGTCGTCGAGCTGGCGCGACGTGGTGACGAGGTCGCCGTCGCCGTGGTGCAGGACGCTCTCGACGGGCTCGGCCACGGCATCCGGACGCTGCTGACGCTGCTCGGCCCGGAGGTGATCGTCCTGGGTGGCGGCCTGTTCACCGCGGCCGACTACGTGCTGGAGCCGGTGCGCGAGTGGCTGGCCGCGCACCTGACGTTCCAGAAGATGCCGGAGCTGCGGATCGCCGAGCTGGGCGACGAAGCCGGGCGGCTGGGCGCCGGGTTGCTGGCCTTCGACCTGCTCCGGGCCTGAGCCGGCCGGAGGCCACCGCCACGGTGGCCTCCGGCTCGGTCACAGGGCGCGCAGGAAGGCCAGCGACGGCATGAAGAAGTACTCGCCGCCCCGCAGCGTCACCGACTGCGGCACCGGGCCGGCCGTCCGCTGGGCGGAGCCGCCCCAGTCCACGGTGTAGTCCGAGGACCCGCGCTCGCCCTGGCCGATCACCGGATCCAGGCCCGGCGTGACGCCGTCGACGATCGGGAAGCCCGGGTTGTCCGCCCAGATCGCCTGGGTGAATTCGAACTGGTTGCCCAGCACCGAGTTGAAGGCCATGAACAGCAGCCCGACGCCACCGCTCGGCCGCGCCGCGGGCGGGACGTCGGCGTTCGGGTCGTCCGGGCGTTCGCCGTAGGTGACGCCGCGGCGGGCCATCAGGTGCCGGCGCTCGTCGGCCGGCTCTTCGGCGCCGCCGGAGCCGCGCGGGTTCGTCTTGCGGATGTGCGCCTGGAACGGGCACTTCAGCGCGGCGCGGTCGCTGTCGTAGGTGAAGTTGTTCGACACCGGGCTTTCCGCGCCGTCTTCCCGCTGGGTGGTCAGCGGCGTGCCGTCCTCGAACCGGCCGATGATCATCGCGCCGGCCCGCTCGCGGTCTTCGCCGGTGAGGCCGAGCGTGTCGGCCAGGTCCTCTTCGGCCTGCTTGAACCGCCGGACGTTCTGCTCCAGTTTGCGGAAAACGAAATAGCTGCCGAAATGCACGCCGGGATCCGGCGCCGCGGGGTCGGGAACCAGCACCTGCTCCAGCGGTGACGCCGGGTTCCAGACGTTGATTCCGTCGGTGTTGTTCTTCTCCGCGTCGACGTCTTCGGTGAGGAACAGCGGCTGGCTGCGGCCGTCGACGTACCCGAAGTGCTCGATGCCCTCGCCGCGCGCGTTGACCCGGCCGAGGCCGGTCTCCTCGGCGAGCACGGTGGCCGAATCCGGCAGCAGGCCGAGGATTTCGTTGCGGCGCGCGGCCATCGCCTTGTCGGTCGCGTCCCCGACCAGGACGACGGCGTGGATTTCGCTGCGGTAGCCCGGATCGAACGTCGAGCGCGGCGGGTCGTTCAGCCGCTGCCGCGTCTGCGGTGCCGTCATCCCGCGCAGGAACGCCTCGTCCTGCGGGAAGTTCTCGACGCCGAGGGCGCGGTAGCCGGCCGCGGTGAGCCCGACGCCGACGTACGGCGTTCCCCCGCCGGAATCGGCCTTGAAGGCGCTCACCTCGTCGAGATGTGCCTTGGCGGACTTCATCTTCCCGGTGACCGAGACGAGGAACGCCCGCGCCTCCGCCGCGTCGCCGAAGGCGAGGAACAGGGCGGACAGGTGATCGCGGACGTGGGCCTTGAGGATGTTCGGCTGCAGCTCGCCGAGCATCGTCGCGGCGTCGCCGGTCGCCGTGGTCCAGGACAGCGTGGTGGACAGATCGACACTCATTCGGGTCCCCTCCCCTTGTGAAAAAGCCCGCCTCTCGGCGGGCACCCGGCCGGCCGGACTCCCCCCTCGGCCGACCGGGTCCCCTGAATACAGAGTGCAACGCCGGAGGCGGTCGAGGCCACCCGATTGCCGGATTCACACGAAAGATTAAGTTGAGCGTGAAACAGTTTCCGACCGGAAACAAAAAGGGCTACTCGGGTTCCCCTTGAGCGTCCACGGAGGGACGGGGAAATGCGCGCCGGTAATCGCCCGGTGACACGCCGAGTTGCTTGAGGAAGTGGTGCCGCAGGTTGTTCGCGGTGCCGAGGCCGCTCAGCGCCGCGACCTTCTCCATCGGGAGCCCGGTCGATTCCAGGAGCGTCTGCGCGCGGGCCAGGCGCTGGTTGAGCAGCCACTGCAGCGGCGTCGTCCCGGTGGCGCGCCGCAGCTGCCGGTAGAAGGTGCGCGGGCTGACCGCGGCCCGGCGGGCCAGGTCCTCGATCGTCAGGGGCCGGTCGAGGTGCGCGCGGGCCCAGTCCAGCACCGGCGCGAGACCCCGGTCGTCGGTGGCGGGGACGGAGAGGTCGACGAACTGGGCCTGGCCGCCGGGGCGGTGCGCGGGCACGACCAGCCGGCGGGCCAGCTGGTTGGCGACGTGCGCGCCGAGGTCGCGGCGGACGAGGTGCAGGCAGAGGTCGAGGCCGGCGGTCATCCCGGCGCTGGTGAGGACGTCGCCGTCGTCGACGTAGAGGACCGAGTCGTCGACCCGGACCGCCGGGTGGCGCTCGGCGAGCTGGGCGGTGTGCATCCAGTGGGCGGTGGCGCGGCGGCCGTCGAGCAGTCCGGCCGCGGCGAGCGCGAAGGCGCCGGTGCACAGGGACACCATCCGCGCGCCGTTGCCGTAGGCGGTGCGCAGGGCCGCGACCAGGTCCGCGGGCACCGGCACGCCGTCTTCCACGCAGGCGTCGGGGACCGAGGGCACGATGACGGTGCCGGCGCCTTCGAGGTCGTCGAGCCCGTACGGCGTCCGCAGGGCCAGGCCGGGACCGCTCGGCGCCGGCGAGCCGACGCCGCAGATCCGCAGGTCGTACCAGGGATCGGCCAGGTCGGGCTGCGGGACACCGAACACGGTGGCCGCGATGCTCACTTCGTAGAGATCCCAGGTCCGGAGCCCGATTTCCGCGGGCACGACCAGGGCGACGGACCCGGCGCTCATGGGTCCGATCGTATGGCAGGAATTTGGTGCCGGGCGTCAGTGGTGCCACTGGCCGGTGCCCCGCCCTCGCTGCGAATCTGGCGGCCGATGATCACCGGCGTTTGGGGAGCAGGGGAATGAAGCAGTCTGTGACGGTTCTCGGCCTGGGGGCGATGGGTTCGGCGCTGGCCGGGGCCCTGCTGGATCGCGGTCACGCGGTGACGGTGTGGAACCGCACGACCGGGAAGGCGGCGTCGCTGGTGGAGCGGGGAGCGCGGCTCGCGGCCACGCCCGCGGAGGCGATCGCGGCGAGCCCGCTCGTCGTCGCCTGCGTGCTCGACTACGCCGTGCTGCCGGCGGTGCTCGGCGCGGAGTCGTTGAGCGGCAAGGATTTCGTGAACCTGACGTCCGGTTCGCCGGAGCAGGCCGAAGAAGCCGCCGGGTGGTTCGGCGCGCGGGGTGCCGGCTACCTCGACGGCGCGATCATGACCACGCCGGAGGGGGTCGGCTCGGCGGAGGTGATGTTCCTGTACAGCGGGCCGCGGCCGGTGTTCGACGCGCAGGAACCGGTGCTGGCGGCGCTCGGCGACCCGGTGTACCTCGGGGCGGACGCGGGCCGGGCGTCGCTGTACGACGCGGCCCTGCTGGGCCTGATGTGGTCGGCGATGGCGGGCTGGCTGCACGGCGCGGCCCTGGTCGGAGCGGAGAAGACGACGGCGGCCGAGTTCACGCCGGTGGCGATCCGCTGGCTGGGGACGGTGAACCGGTTCTTGACGCGGTACGCGGACCAGGTCGACGAGGGGCGCTACCCGGGCGACGACGCCACGGTGGACGTGCAGGTCGCGGCGATCGGGCACCTCATCCACGCGGCCGAGGCGCGCGGGGTGGACAACGCGCTGCCGGAGTTGCTGAAGTCGATGCTGGAACGCGCGAGCGCGGCCGGGCACGGGTCGGACAGCTTCGCGAGCCTGATGGAGGTGTTCGCGGGCCGGGTGGCGGCGAGGTAGGGAAGCGGGGCGGTCGATAGGCTGCCGGGCCCGGCCGACTCAGCGCGCTGCGGGGCCGCTGGGAGTGCCGGGGCTGTTTCGCCGTCAGTCCGCCTGGCGCGGCGGCGAGGTGAATCAGCCGAGGGTGGTGGTTGCCGCCAACAGCTCGTCCAACGCTTCGCGGACCAGCTCGGTGAACTCCCGTTCGCTGTCCGGGGCGACCCAGCGGGCGAAGCCCGTCGAAAAGGCGAGCCCCCCGATCTCCGCGGCCAGGGCGGCCGTCGGGTCCGGGACTCCGCGGGCGCGTAGGGCATCAGCCATCGCGGCCCGCAACGTCGCCAGCTTCAGCAGCTCGCGCTCGCGCAGGTCGGTGTGGCCGGCGACCACCGCTCGGACCTGGCGGGCCCGGGCCCGCCGGTGCGGTCCCATGGCGGCCGCCGCTGCGGTCAGCGCCACCGCTACCGCCTCTGCCGGGCTGGCCGACGCTGGCGCGTCCGCGATCGCCTCGGCGAAGATCCGGCTCAGCACGTCCTGGCCCGCGAAGAGCACTTCGCGCTTGTCGCTGAAGTGGCGGAAGAAGGTCCTCTTCGTCAGCCCGGCCCGCTCCGCGATCTCGGCGACCGTCACGCTGTCGTACCCGCGCTCGCCGAACAGGTCGAGCGCGGCGTCGAGCAGGCGCTCGCGCGTGTTCGGCTCCCAGCGGCTCATGACCCCAGCCTAGGCGATGACACCTGGTGTCATCACGGTGCTATCGTGATGACACCAGGTGTCATCACGAACGGGAGAAGCTCATGCGTGTGTTCGTCACCGGCGCGTCCGGCTGGATCGGCCGGGCCCTCGTGCCCGAACTCCTCGAAGCGGGCCACGAGGTCGTCGGGCTCGCCAGGTCGGACGGCTCGGCCGGCACCGTCGCGGCCATGGGCGCCGACGTCCTCCGCGGCGACCTCACCGACCTCGACGTCCTGCAAACCGGCGCCGAGGGGGCCGGAGGCGTCGTCCACCTCGCCTTCGGGCACGACTTCGGCCGGATGGACGACGCGATCCGGACCGACGCGGCCGCCGTCGCCGCCATGACCGGCGCCTCGGCCGGCAAGCCCTTCGTCGCCGCCTCGGGGACGCCGATGGTGCCCGGGCGTCCGGCGACCGAGCGGGACGACTCCCTCTTCGCGGGCCCGGTGGCCGGCCGGGGAGACATCGCCCGTGCCGTCCTGAAGACCACCGAGCAGGGCGTCCGCGCGTCGCTGGTCCGGCTGCCGCGTTCGGTCCACGGCGAAGGCGACGCCCACGGCCTCATCGCCCGCCTGGTTGCCCTGGGGCGCGAGAAGGGCATCGCGCCTTACGTCGGCGACGGGACGCAGCGCTGGCCCGCGGTGCACGTCCTGGATGCCGCTCATCTCTTCCGGCTCGCGCTGGAGCAGGCTCCCGCCGGTGCCGTGCTGCACGCCGTCGGCGACGGAGGCGTGCGGATCCGGGACGTCGCCGAGGTGGTCGGCCGCCGTACCGGACTACCGGCCACGTCCGTGACCGCCGAAGAGCTCGGCTTCCTCGGGGGCCTGCTGGCGCTCGACCAGCCGGCTTCCTCCGCGGCGACCCAGGAGTCGCTCGGCTGGCGGCCCACGCAGCCGGGGCTGCTGGACGACCTCGAAAAGGGTTACTACGACTGAGAAGTGGGACAGCGCCGGCGGAGGTGGCGACGATGACACCTCCGCCGGCGCCGGGTCTTACGCGATCGGCCGGTCCGTCGGCGCGATCGGGCGGGGCAGGACGTCGCGGCCGGTCAGGTAACTGTCGACGCCGGCCGCGGCGCTGCGGCCCTCCGCGATCGCCCAGACGATCAGGGACTGGCCGCGGCCCATGTCGCCGGCCACGAACACGTTGTCCAGGCTCGTCTTGAACGCCTTGTCGCGCGCCACGTTGCCGCGCGCGTCCAGCTCGACGCCCAGCTCCTCGAGCAAGCCCTGCTTCTGCGGCCCGAGGAAGCCCATCGCCAGCAGGACGAGCTGGGCGGGCAGCTCGCGTTCCGTGCCTGGCACCGGGACGAACTTGCCGCCCTCGTTGCGGACCTCGACCAGCTTCAGCGCACGCACCCGGCCATCGGAGTCACCCAGGAATTCCTGCGTGTTCACCGCGTAGAGCCGTTCGCCGCCCTCTTCGTGCGCCGAGGACACCCGGTAGATCATCGGGTACGTCGGCCAGGGGTGCGCGTCCGAGCGCGACTCCGGCGGCTTCGGCATGATCTCCAGCTGCGTCACCGACCGCGCACCCTGGCGGTGCGACGTCCCGACGCAGTCCGCGCCGGTGTCGCCACCGCCGATGACCACGACATCCAGGCCGGCGGCAGAGTACGGCGACTCCGAAAGCTCGCCCGAAGCGACCCGGTTGGCCGGCGGCAGGAACTCCATCGCCTGGTGGATACCGTCGAACTCACGGCCGGGGATCGGCAGGTCGCGCCAGTCGGTCGCGCCACCGGCCAGCACCACGGCGTCGTAAGCCAAGAGCTCGGAAACCGGCAGGTCGACGCCGACGTTCACCGACGTCCGGAACTCCGTGCCCTCGGCGCGCATCTGGTCGAGCCGCCGGTCGAGCCGGGACTTCTCCATCTTGAACTCGGGGATGCCGTAGCGCAGCAGCCCGCCGATCTTGTCGGCCCGCTCGAGGACCACGACGCTGTGGCCCGCGCGCGTGAGCTGCTGCGCCGCGGCAAGACCCGACGGGCCGGACCCGACGACCGCGACCTTCTTGCCCGTCTTCACAGTGGGCGGCTGCGGAGTCACCCAGCCTTCGTCGAAGGCCCGGTCGATGATCGAGATCTCGACCCGCTTGATCGTCACCGGGTCGTCGTTGATCCCGAGCACGCACGCCGTCTCGCAGGGTGCCGGGCACAGCGTCCCGGTGAACTCCGGGAAGTTGTTCGTCGCGTGCAGCCGCTCGATCGCCTGCTGCCAGTCCTCGCGCCAGGTCAGCGTGTTCCACTCCGGGATGAGGTTCCCGAGCGGGCAGCCCTGGTGGCAGAACGGGATGCCGCAGTCCATGCAGCGGCCCGCCTGCTTCTGCAGCTTCATGGTGGCGAAGTCCTCGTAGACCTCTCGCCAGTCCATCAGCCGGAGGTCGACCGGACGCCGCTTCGGCTCTTCGCGGGTGGTGGTCAGAAAGCCCTTGGGGTCAGCCATGTGCGGCCTCCATGATCGCCTCGTTCACGTCGCGCCCGTCGCGCTCGGCCTGCACCTGGGCGGCGAGCACGCGCTTGTAGTCCTTCGGCATGACCTTCCCGAAGCGGTCGACGCCCGCGTCCCAGTCGGCCAGCAGCTCCCGCGCGACCGCGGATTCCGTTTCGTTGTAGTGCTTCTCCAGCGTTTCCCGCAGGAAGTCCGCGTCCTCGGAGTCGAGCGGGTCGAGGTCGACCATCTCCGGGTTGACGCGGTGCGCGGGCAGGTCCAGCACGTAGGCGATGCCGCCGGACATGCCGGCCGCGAAGTTGCGCCCGATCGGGCCGAGCACGACCATCCGGCCGCCGGTCATGTACTCGCCGCCGTGGTCGCCGACGCCCTCGACGACGGCCAGCGCGCCCGAGTTGCGCACGCAGAACCGCTCGCCGACCTTGCCGCGGATGAAGATCTCGCCGCTGGTCGCGCCGTAGCCGATGACGTTGCCGGCGATGATCTGCTCTTCGGCGACGTACTGCGCTTCCCGCGGCGGCCGCACGATCAGCCGTCCACCGGAGAGGCCCTTGCCGACGTAGTCGTTGCCGTCGCCGTAGAGCCGCAGCGTGATGCCCTTCGGCACGAAGGCGCCGAACGACTGGCCGGCCGTCCCGGTGAAGGTGACGTCGATGGTGTCGTCGGGCAGGCCTTCGCCGCCCCACCGCTTGGTCAGCTCGGACCCGAGCATGGTGCCGACGGTCCGGTTGACGTTGCGGACCGGCAGTTCCAGCCGCACCTTGTCGCCGGAGTTCAACGCACCTTCGGCCAGCTGGATCAGCGTGTTGTCCAGGGCCTTCTCCAGGCCGTGGTCCTGCAGCGTCTGCTGCAGCCGCAGGCCGGCCGGGGCCATGTCCGGCACGTGGAAGATCGGCGACAGGTCGAGCCCGGACGCCTTCCAGTGCTCGATCGCCTTGCGCTTGTCGAGGAACTCGGCGTGCCCGACGGCTTCGGCGATGGACCGGAACCCGAGCTCCGCCAGGTACTCGCGCACTTCCTGGGCGATGAACTCGAAGAAGTTGACGACGTACTCGGCCTTGCCGCTGAACTTCTCGCGCAGCTTCGGGTTCTGCGTCGCGACGCCCACTGGACACGTGTCGAGGTGGCAGACACGCATCATGATGCAGCCCGACACCACGAGCGGCGCGGTCGCGAAGCCGAACTCCTCGGCGCCGAGCAGCGCCGCGACGATGACGTCCCGGCCGGTCTTGAGCTGGCCGTCGGTCTGCACGACGATCCGGTCGCGCAGCCGGTTGGCCAGCAGCGTCTGCTGCGTCTCGGCCAGGCCGAGCTCCCACGGGCCACCGGCGTGCTTGATGGACGACAGCGGCGACGCGCCCGTCCCGCCGTCGTGACCCGAGATGAGCACGACGTCCGCGTGCGCCTTGGAGACGCCCGCCGCGACCGTGCCGACGCCGACCTCGGACACGAGCTTCACGTGGATGCGCGCGTTCGGGTTGGCGTTCTTGAGGTCGTGGATGAGCTGCGCCAGGTCCTCGATCGAATAGATGTCGTGGTGCGGCGGCGGCGAAATCAGGCCGACACCCGGCGTCGAGAACCGCGTCTTCGCGATCCACGGGTACACCTTCGCGCCGGGCAGCTGCCCGCCCTCGCCGGGCTTCGCGCCCTGCGCCATCTTGATCTGGATGTCGTCGGCGTTGACGAGGTACTCGCTCGTGACGCCGAAGCGCCCCGAAGCGACCTGCTTGACCGCGGAGCGACGCTCCGGGTCGTACAGCCGCTCGGCGTCTTCGCCGCCCTCACCGGTGTTGGACTTGCCGCCGAGGCGGTTCATCGCGATGGCGAGGGTCTGGTGCATCTCCATCGAGATCGACCCGTAGGAGATGGCGCCGGTGGCGAACCGCTTGACGATCTCCGAGACCGGCTCGACCTCCTCGATCGGCACCGGCGCGCGCTTGCCGTACTTGAAGTCGAACAGCCCGCGCAGCGTCAGCAGCTTCTCGGCCTGGTCGTCGACGGCCTTCGTGTACTCCTTGAAGATCTCGTACTTGCCGGACCGCGTGGAGTGCTGGAGCTTGAACACCGTCTGCGGGTTGAACAGGTGCGGCTCGCCTTCGCGCCGCCACTGGTAGTCCGCGCCGGTCTCCAGCTCGCGGTGCGGTGCGTGGAACCCGTCGGCCGGGAACGCGTACTTGTGCCGCTTCGCGACCTCGTCGGCGAGCGTCTCGAAGCCGACGCCGCCGAGGCTGGACGTCGTGCCGGTGAAGCAGTTTTCGATGACCTCTTCGCCGAGCCCGATGGCTTCGAAGATCTGCGCGCCGGTATAGGACGCGACGGTCGAAACGCCCATCTTGGACATCGTCTTGCGGACGCCCTTGCCGAGCGCCTTGATCAGGTTCTGCGTCGCCTGCTTCGGCGTCACGCCGGGGATCAGGCCGCGGTGGGCCATCTCCTCGACGGTCGCCATCGCCAGGTACGGGTTCACCGCGGCCACGCCGTACCCGATGAGCAGCGCGATGTGGTGCACCTCGCGCGCGTCGCCGGCCTCGACGATGAGACCGACCTGCGTGCGCGTCTTCTCGCGGACGAGGTGGTGGTGCACCGCGCCGGTCAGCAGCAGCGACGGGATCGGCGCGTGGTGCTCGTCGACACCGCGGTCGGACAGCACGATCAGCCGGGCGCCGTCCTCGATTGCCTCCGACACCTCGGCGCGGATCTCGTCCAGCCGCTTGACCAGCGCGTCGCCGCCGCCGTGCACGTTGTACCGGCCGAGCACGGTGACCGCCTGGAACTCCGGCAGGTCGCCGTCGTCGTTGACGTGCACCAGCTTGGCGAACTGGTCGTTGTCGAGCACCGGGAACGGCAGCACGATCCGGCGGCAGCTGGCCGCGTTGCCCTCCAGGAGGTTCGGCTCGGCGCCGATCTGCGTGCCGAGCGCGGTGACGAGCTCCTCGCGGATGGCGTCCAGCGGCGGGTTCGTGACCTGGGCGAACAGCTGGATGAAGTAGTCGAAGATCAGCCGCGGCCGGCTCGACAGCGTCGCGATCGGCGAGTCGTTGCCCATCGAGCCGATCGGTTCCGCGCCGGTGCGGGCCATCGGCTCGAGGATGGCTTCGAGCTCCTCCTCGGTGTACCCGAACGCCTGCTGGCGGCGCACGAGGGCGGCGTGCAGCGGGACCTCGCGGTCGCGCTCGGGCAGGTCTTCGAGGTGCACGAGCCCGGCGTCGACCCACTCGTCGTACGGGTGGGCGGTGGCCAGCTCGGTCTTGACCTCTTCGTCCTCGATGATCCGGCCTTCGACGGTGTCGACGAGGAACATCCGGCCGGGCTCGAGACGTCCCTTCCGGACGATCGTCGCCGGGTCGATGTCGAGCACGCCGACCTCGGAGGCGAGCACGACGAGGCCGTCGTCGGTCACCCAGTACCGGCCGGGGCGCAGGCCGTTGCGGTCGAGGACCGCGCCGATCTGGCTGCCGTCGGTGAAGGCGACCAGCGCCGGGCCGTCCCACGGTTCCATCAGCGTCGAGTGGAACTCGTAGAAGGCGCGCCGCGCGGGGTCCATCTCCTGGTGGTTCTCCCAGGCCTCCGGGATCATCATCAGGACGGCGTGGGGCAGCGAGCGGCCGCCGA
>NZ_JBSFNC010000167.1:0-18276 GCF_053586895.1 Amycolatopsis sp. NPDC003731
GCTGCGAATGAGTCATTCGCGACGCGGCTTGGCAACCGCAGGCCACGGCAACGTCGCCGCGCGGTGCGGCTCACCAGCTGCGGGCCGCCGCCGGATGTCGCGTATGACTCATTCGGGACGTCCGGCGCTGCGAATGAGTCATTCGCGACGCGGCTTGGCAACCGCAGGCCACGGCAACGTCGCCGCGCGGTGCGGCCCACCAGCCTCGGGTCGCCGCGCGACGCAGCTTGGCCCGGCTGCCGCAGCTCACGGCGGCAAACCACACATTACTGTCGGTGCCGCGCCGTACACTCTCCTCACGACGATCGGGCAGCGTTCCCGGGCGGTTCCGGCATCCGGCGGAATTCCACGGGGGCGTTCGATAGGTTGGTCGCGCACCGACGCGGTGGCCGCCATCGTCGAGTTTGAATGAGGGGTCCTTCGATGAGCACGCTGCAGTTCAAGAAGTCGCCGCGGCTGGCGGCACCGCGGCCACCGGGCGGTGAGGTGCACCTCGAGCCGCCGCCCGAGGTGCCCCGGGTGATCCCCGGGAACATCGTGATGAAGGCGCTTCCGGTCGTCATGATCGTCGCGTCGCTCGGGATGATGGTCTTCATGTTCCAGGCCAGCAACCGGAACCCGATGATGATGGCCATGGGCGGCATGATGGTCGTCGGGACGCTCGGGATGATGGCCGGCGGTGGCGGCAAGGGCGGCGGCGCCAAGCGCGCCGAGATGGACGAGGACCGCAAGGACTACCTGCGCTACCTGGGCCAGATGCGCGACCGCGCCCGCGAGGCGATGGTCGACCAGCGCGCCGCCCTGGAATGGGTGCACCCGGACCCCCAGTCGCTGTGGTCGCTGGCCGCCAGCCGCCGGATGTGGGAACGCCGGCAGAACGACCAGGACTTCCTGCACCTGCGCGTCGGGCGCAGCTCGCACCGGCTCGCCACGCGGCTGGTCCCGCCCCAGACCGGCCCCGTCGACGAGCTGGAGCCGATCGCCACCCTCGCGCTGCGCCGGTTCGTGCGCGCGCACTCGATCGTGCCGGACCTGCCGACCCAGATCACCCTCCGCGGGTTCGCCGCGGTCAGCATGCAGGGCGACCGCGCGCTGACCCGCGGCCTCACCCGCGCCATGCTCGCGCAGCTCGTTTCCTTCCACAGCCCCGACGACGTGCTGATCGCGGTCGCCACCGCGGGCCGCGCGAAGGAGGAGTGGGAGTGGGCGAAGTGGCTGCCGCACGTCCAGCACCCCACGCTGTCCGACGGCATCGGCCAGCTCCGCATGATGGCCGGCTCGCTCGCCCAGATCGAAGACTGGCTCGACGAAGAACTGCGTGACCGCCAGCGCTTCTCCCGCAACGCCACGCCGGCGCCGGACCAGCCGCACGTCGTGATCATCATCGACGACGCCGAGGTCACCCGCGAAGAGCAGATCGTCCTGGAAGAGGGCCTGGTCGGCGTCACGCTGATCGACCTGTCCGACTCCCTCGGCAACCTCGCCGCCCGCCGCGGCCTCCGGCTGGTCGTCGAGCCGGAGAGGCTGGGCGCGCGCAGTGCCGGCGGTGTCGAGTGGTTCGGCCGCCCGGACACCCTCAGCCTGGTCGAGACCGAGTCGCTGGCCCGGCTCATCTCGCCGTACCGCGTCGGCGGTGCCGCGGGCCAGGACGTCGGCGACGAAGAGCCGCTGCTGTCCAACCCGTCGCTGCTGGAGCTGCTCGGCATCCCCGGCGACCCGATGACCTTCGACGTCCAGCAGGCGTGGCGGCCGCGGCCGATCCGCGACCGCTACCGCGTCCCGTTCGGCGTCGGCGAGTACGGCCAGCCGGTCGAGCTGGACATCAAGGAAGCCGCCGCCGAGGGCATGGGCCCGCACGGCCTCTGCATCGGCGCCACCGGTTCCGGCAAGTCGGAGTTCCTCCGCACGCTGGTGCTGGGCCTGCTGGCGACGCACTCCTCGAGCACGCTGAACTTCGTCCTCGTCGACTTCAAGGGTGGTGCGACGTTCCTCGGCCTCGACAAGGCCCCGCACGTCTCCGCGGTCATCACCAACCTCGCGGACGAGGTCACCCTGGTCGACCGCATGAAGGACGCGCTGGCCGGCGAGATGAACCGGCGGCAGGAAGCGCTGAAGAACGGCGGCAACTTCAAGAACGTCTGGGAATACGAGAAGGCGCGCGAAAACGGCGCGGACCTCGACCCGCTGCCCGCCCTCTTCATCGTCTGCGACGAGTTCTCCGAGCTGCTGAGCGCGAAGCCGGACTTCATCGACCTGTTCGTCGCCATCGGCCGGCTGGGCCGGTCGCTGCAGATGCACATGCTGCTCGCCTCGCAGCGCCTCGAAGAAGGCAAGCTGCGCGGTCTCGACTCGCACCTGTCGTACCGGATCGGCCTCAAGACGTTCTCGGCGGCGGAATCCCGCGCCGCGATCGGCGTGCCGGACGCGTTCGAGCTGCCGTCGGTCCCCGGTGGTGGCTACCTCAAGTACGACACCTCGACGCTGGTGCGGTTCAAGGCGTCCTACGTCTCGGGCCCGTACCGGCCGGCCGGCCTCAAGGTGGCCGGCCCGGCGGCGACCGTGGTCCGCGCGGACAAGCGGCCGCAGCTGTTCGTCCCGGACTTCGTCGAGCTGCCGAAGGAGCCGGAGCCGCAGCAGATCGAGGCGCCGGTCCAGCAGCAGCCGCAGTCCGAAGAGGCGGTCGAACCCAGCGAGCTCGACGTCATCGTCTCGCGCCTGGTCGGCCAGGGCCCGCCGGCGCACGAGGTGTGGCTGCCGCCGCTGAAGGACCCGAACTCGCTCGACACGCTGCTGCCCAACCTGAACCCGACCGACGACCGCGGCCTCTCCCCGGTGGGTTACTTCGGCAACGGGCGGCTGCAGGTGCCGCTGGGCATCATCGACCGGCCGTACGAGCAGCGGCGTGACCCGCTGTGGGCGGACTTCTCCGGTGCGGCGGGGCACGGCGTGATCGTCGGCGGCCCGCAGACCGGCAAGTCGACCATGCTGCGGACGCTCATCATGTCGATGGCGCTGACGCACACCCCGGAGGAAGCGCAGTTCTACTGCCTCGACCTCGGTGGTGGCACCCTGGCCGGTCTGGCCGACCTGCCGCACGTCGGCGGGGTCGCGGTGGCCCGGCGCGAGCCGGACAAGGCCCGCCGGATCGTGGCCGAGCTGACCACCCTGCTCACCGAGCGGGAAGGCCGGTTCGGGGCGATGGGCATCGACTCGATGACCGAGTTCCGCAACCGCAAGCGCCGCGGCGAGATCCGGCCGGACCAGGACCCGTTCGGCGACGCGTTCCTGGTCGTCGACAACTGGCGGGCCCTGCGCGACGACTTCGAAGAGCTCGAGACCACGATCACCCGGCTCGCCACCCAGGGTCTGTCGTACGGCGTGCACGTCGTCATCGCCGCCAACCGGTGGGCCGACATCCGCCCGGCGATCAAGGACATGCTGGGCACCCGGTTCGAGCTGCGCCTCGGTGACCCGACCGAGTCGGACATCGACCGGCGCGTCGCGGTGAACATCCCGGCCGGGCGGCCGGGCCGCGGCCTGACCCGCGAGAAGCTGCACATGCTGGGCGGCCTCCCGCGGATCGACGGCTCCAGCGACCCGGAGACGATCGCGGCCGGCGTGGCCGACGCGGTGGCGAAGATCAAGGGCGCCTGGCGCGGCCGCGTCGCCCCGCAGGTCCGCCTGCTGCCGGAGCTGATCACCTACGAAGAGGTGCTCAAGCTCGACTCCGCACGGGACTCGAAGCTGATCCCGATCGGCGTCAACGAAGAGGACCTGCAGCCGATCTACATCGACTTCAACGCCGAGCCGCACTTCTACGCCTTCGCGGACGGCGAGTCGGGCAAGACGAACCTGCTGCGGCAGATCGCCCGGGGCATCTCGGAGCGCTACACCGCCAAGGAAGCGCTCATCCTGCTGGTCGACTACCGGCGCACGATGCTCGGCTTCATCCAGGGCGACTCGCTGCTCGGGTACGCGGTCTCGTCCGCGCAGCTGGAGAGCATGGTCGGCGACGTCTTCAACTCGATGACCCGCCGCCTGCCGGGCCCGGACGTCACGCAGGAGCAGCTGAAGACGCGGTCCTGGTGGAAGGGCCCGGAGCTGTTCATCCTCGTCGACGACTACGACCTGGTGGCCACGTCGACGAACAACCCGCTGCGGAAGATCTCCGACTTCCTGCCGCAGGCCAAGGACGTCGGCCTGCACCTGGTCGTCGTGCGGCGCACCGGTGGCGCGTCGAAGGCGATGTACGACCCGATCATCGGCAAGCTCAAGGAGATCGCGGCCCCGGGCATGGTGATGAACGGCTCGCGCGACGAAGGTGCGCTGGTCGGCAACATCAAGCCGAGCGCGATGCCGCCGGGCCGGGGCAACCTGCTGACCCGGAAGAACGGCAAGCAGCTCATCCAGGTGTCGTGGATCCAGCCCGACTGACGACGGCGGCCGGACGCGCTCCCGGCGGGGTGGGTAGGTTCCTCCCCGGGTGCGCGTCCCGGTGGGGCGCAAGGAAGCCCGAACACGATTGCGGGAGCTGCTGGTGACGGTCCGGGTTGCGGTGGACTTCGGGACATCGAGCACCTGCGTCGTCGCCTCGGTGAACGGGCGCGAGCCGCAGGTCGTGGTGATCGACGGCCAGCCGCTGATGTCCTCGGCCGTGTACGCGGCGGCCGACGGCACGCTGTTCGTCGGCCAGGAGGCCGAGCGGCAGGCCGCGGTCGACCCGTCGCGGTACGAGCCGAACCCGAAGCGGCGGATCGACGAGGGCGAGCTGCTGCTCGGCGAGAACGTCCTGCGGGTGACCGACGTCGTGCACGCCGTGCTGGGGCGCGCGGTGTCCGAAGCGCGCCGCCTGGCCGGGGACGCCGAAGTCGACCTGCTCGTGCTGACCCACCCCGCGGACTGGGGTGCCATCCGCACCCGGCTGCTGCGGCAGGCCGCCGGCGGGCTGGCGCGCGAGGTCGCGCTGGTGCCGGAGCCCGTCGCGGCGGCGGTCTACCACGCGGCGACGTTCGCGCCGCAGGACGTGACCAACGACCGCACCGTCGAGTTCAGCGGGCGCCCCGGCGACGCGCTCGCGGTGCTGGACCTCGGCGGCGGCACGGTCGACGTCAGCGTGGTGCGGCGGCTGCCGGAGACCGCGCGGGACCGGGCCGGCCGTCCGCAGCGCGGCGGTTTCCAGGTGCTCGCCACCCGGGGCGACCCCAGCTTCGGCGGCGCCGACATCGACCAGGCGCTCCTCGAACACGTCGGTTCGCTGGTCTCCGCGGCGGATCCGGACGCCTGGCGCGAGCTCGTCGAAGGCCGTGAGCTGGCCGACCGGCGCCGTCGCCGCGTGCTGCGCCAGGACGTGCGGGGCGCGAAGGAGACGTTGTCGCGGCACGCCTACACCGACGTGCCGATGCCGCCGCCGTTCGCCGACGCGCACGTCACGCGCGAAGACCTCGAACGGCTGATCGCGGCGCCGCTGGGCCGGGCCGTCGAGCTGACGGTCGCCGCGATCGGCGACGCCGGCCTGCGGCCGAAGCAGCTCACGGCGATCTTCCTGGTCGGCGGGTCGAGCCGGATCCCGATGATCTCCCGGCTGGTGCACGAACGCACCGGCGTCGTGCCGACGAGCCTCGACCAGCCGGAGACGGTCGTCGCGCGCGGCGCGCTGCGGGCGGTCCTGGTGGACCCGGACCGCACCGGCGCGCTGCCCGGCGAAGCGATGGCCCGGCTGGGCGCGGTTCCGGGCGCGAACCTCGGCCCGGCGGCGCAGCGCACGGAGGTCGTCCGCCCCGGCGACGTCGCCCCGCGCCCGGGGGACGGAAGCCAGCGCCCGGGTGACGGGGGCCAGCGTCCGGCACCGCCGCGCACCCCGGTCGCCGCGCCGGGCCCGCCCGGGCCGGCCGGGTTCCCGAACCGCGCGGCCCCGCCGTCGCCGCCCCACGGGCAGCCGGTGGCCCGGCCGTGGACGCCGCCCGCCCGGCCGAACCCGCCGGGGCCCGCCACCGGCCCGCGGCCCGCCCCCGAACCGGAGGGGAAGAACCGCCGGAAGCTGTGGGGTGCCGTCGCGGTCGCGGTGGTCGTCGTCGCCGCGCTCGTCGTCGCCGGGTTCTTCGTGTTCAAGGGCTCCGGGAGCCAGGCGGAGAACGGCCGGACGCTTTCGCAGTACGACTTCAGGTTCGTCGCCCCGGAGGACTGGGTCCAGACGGACGACCGGGTCGCCGAGAAGCAGGTCGTGATCCACCCGCAGGAGTCCCGGGACGGCAACGATCTCGTGGTCGCGCAGGAGTACGTCATGGACTACGACGCGACGGCGGACCGGCAGAAGCTCGTCGACGAGCTCCGGCAGCTCGCCGAACGGGCGCCGGAACGCTGGAGCGCGTACAACCCGGACCTGTCCTACGCCGGCAAGACCGTGATCGGCTACCACGAGACCAAGCCGGACCGGCCCGATCTCCAGGTCGACTGGTACGTCGTGGCGAAGGGCCGGATCCGGGTCCACGTCGGCTGCCAGTACGCCACCGCCCCGCTGCGCGAGCGGGTCGCCGCCGCGTGCGCGCAAGCCGTGCGCACGGCGGAAATCCTGAACTGAGAGGAGGGCGCGCGGTGCCGTCCGCGGAATTCGAAAGCGCCGCCGCGTCCTTCAAGCGCCTCGGCCAGGACGCGGTGACGCATTCGCGGCGCGTCGCCGGGAACGCGCTCGCCCGCGGCCGGCGGCAGCACAGCGAGAACGCCGAACTGCTGAAGCAGAGCGGGCGCGGCCCGAAGTCCGGCGACCCGACCCCGGGAACGCTGCGCGCGGCCGCCGAACGGTTCCGCCGCGCGCGGGGGCTCACGGTTCCCGCGGTTCCCGATCCGGTTCCTTCGCGTTCGCAATCTCCCGCGAGAGCCCCTCGATCGGGTGACGACGACGAAGACTTTTCCCAGATGCGAATCATGCAGCGCGATCGGTGAAACCCGGGCCGCCGTTGCTGTGCGCGTGCTAATCCCGCTGGTGGGGAACGCGTTTTCGGGTGATGCGTCACCGGTTCGGTGCGGTCGAGGGATACCCGTGGCGATCGGTTCCCGCGCCGGGCGTTAACGCAAGCAACTACTTCGGGGCAAACCACGACAAGGGGGAACCGGACGTGGCAGTGTCTGCGTCGTAGGGCCGTACGAACGAACAAGCTTGGTACGGACAACCACCACTCTTTATGAAGGGGGTACCGGTATGAGCGCCGGACAGGGATTCCAAGGGACAGTTGCCCAGTTCACCGAGGCCGAGGGACGCGTCACCGAGGTCCGGGCCCAGATGGACCAGAACCTTTCGACGCTGCGCGACCGCATCGAGGCCACCCGCGCCGGCTGGCAGGGCGACGCGCAGAAGGCCTTCGACCACGTGATGATGCGCTTCGACGAGGACGCCCGCGGCATGGCGCAGGCCCTGCAGCGCATCGGTGAGCTGCTCCGCGAGGCCGGCTCCAAGTACGAGCGTTCCGAGCAGCAGCAGCAGGAGATCCTCGGCGCCGTCAACCGCGGCTTCGACGCTCTCGGCTGAGCACCTCCCGAATCCTTTCTCGACCACCCGACATCTTCAGCTCAAAAGGAGTAAGCCATGCCTGATGGCGCCGGCATTGTCGTCAATTACGCCACCATCCGCGCTGCCGCGGACGACTGCACGCAGACGGGCGGCGAGCTGCAGTCCGCGTTCGACCGCCTCAAGGACGACCTGCGTCCGCTGACCACCACCTGGACCGGTTCCGCGAAGGAGCAGTACGACGCTGCCCAGCGCACCTGGGACCAGAAGTTCGAGGACCTGAAGCAGGTTCTGGCGCAGATCGCCGCCGCCCTGCCGCAGATCGCCGACGGCTACCAGCAGACCGACAGCGCCGTCGAAGGCCTGTTCTGAGCCGGTAGCCCCGGAAACCACGGCGGGCCCGCACTCCGGTGCGGGGCCCGCCGTTTTCTGTTGTGCGGCAATGCAAACTCAGTGGGGAGCGCCGACCTCGTACTCGGGCCGGTCGTTGAGCACCCGCACCGTCACCTTCTTCGGCTGCCCGCCGATGGTCACCGTGCAGTCGAACGTCGTGCCGTTCCGCGCCGCTTCGTTCGCCGGGCACTGCGCGTCCTTCACGTCCGGCTCGCCGTAGTTCTCGTTCAGGACCTTGACCACACCGTCCTGAAGGGACTGTTGCTCCAGCACGTCCCCGCGGAACGCGCCCAGCAGCCACGCCGCACCGCCGCCGACCGCGAGCACCAGGACCGCGGCGACCGCGATCAGCACCGGCTTCTTCGACTTCGGCTTCTTCGCCGGCTCGGCCGGGAACGCGCCCAGACCGCCGTACTGCGCCGGCTGGAACCCGCCGCCGTACTGCGGCTGCCCGTGGCCCGGCGTCGGCGCCGGCTGGGACGGCGTCGGCTGGGACGGCGGCTGCCACGGGCCGCTCGGCGGACCCGGCTGCCACGGCCCGGAGAACGAGCCCGACGGCTGCCCCGGGTGCCACGCACCGGTGTAGGCGCCCGAAGCACCGGGGTCGGCGTTCTGCTGCCACTGCCCGGCGTGCGGACCGGTCGCCTGCTGCTCGGGCTGCCACGCGCCGGGCTGCGGGGCGGCGCCGGAAGCCGGCGGCTGCCACCACTGCGGCTGCTGCGGGCCGGGCGGCTGGGACGGTGGGGTCATCGGGAATCACCTCGGGTCGTGGTCACGCCTCAGCTGCCCTGCGCTTCGCCGAGCCGGCGGTAGAAGTCGTCCATCGCCGCCCGGTCGGGCAGCACCGTGATCTGGCTCGCGTCCGGCAGCTTCGGCATGTCCTGCTGGCTCGCCTTGCCGGTGAACCGGAACTCGTACTTGAGCTCGAGCTGGTGGCCGTCGCCGGAGAACTTGGCCTCCATCACGAAGGAGACCAGGCTGCCGTCGGGGTTCAGCGTGATCGTCGCCGGGACCGCGGCCTTCTTCAGCTCCGGCCCGATCTTGTCCGTCAGGCTCGGCGGCAGGATCTCGACCTTGTTCTTGACGAAGATCTCGAACGGCACGTTGACGGTCAGCGCGGTCTTGCCGTCGCCCAGGCTCTTCGCCCCGCGGACCGCCCGCTTGTCGGCCTGGTAGGCCTGCACGGTCGAATCCGCCATCCGGCACGGCGTCAGCACCCCGCCCCAGACGCACGGGAGGACCAGGCCGCCCTCCGGCTTCGGCATCGACACCCACGCCGTCGGCGAGACGCCCTTCTGCACGTACATCGGGCCGAGGTAGGTGTACTCGACCGTGCCGTCCGCGGGCGTGTACGTGTCGATGATCTCGTCCGGGTTCTTCTGCGACCGGTGCCGCACCGCCCGGCTCTCCGGGCTGCCGGTGCGCGCCGACGTCACCGTGCTGTGGATCCACTTGTCGTCGAACTTGAAGTAGGCGTCCAGCGAGTTGGTGACGTCGCGCGAGTCGGTGATGGTGTCGCCGAGCTTGCCGATGACCTGCTCGAACTTGGCGCCGACGTAGTCCGCCGCGTCGTCGCCCTTCGGCAGCGCCGTGCCCGCCTTCGCCGTGCCGCAGGCGCTGGCCAGGGCCAGCAGGGCACCCAGGACGAAGATCGCCGTCGGTCGTTTGCTCATGCCGTCCCCTGCTCAGCCGTGTCGCCCGGATGGCCCCATCCTCGCGTGTCGCGGTGGCGCGTGCAGGCGCTTCGGCGGGAAAAATCCGGTAGGGTCCCCGCTGCGCCCGGGCCGCTCGGAGCCTAATATGGGCGCTTCCACCACCCCCGATGCGCGGGTGCGGTGACCGTGGGGGTATCTTCATATGTCGTTGTGCGCTGCGGCGCGTAAGCGCTAGGCCCGCACAGAACCCACACGCAATGTTGACGACGAGGTAGACCCTTGCCCACGTACAGCCCCAAGCCCGGCGACGTCACTCGTGCCTGGCACGTGATCGACGCCGAGGATGTCGTGCTCGGACGGCTGGCGACCGAGGTCGCCACGCTGCTGCGCGGCAAGCACAAGCCGACCTACGCCCCGCACGTGGACACCGGTGACTTCGTCATCATCGTCAACGCCGAGAAGGTCGCGCTCACCGGTAACAAGCGCGAGCAGAAGTTCGCGTACCGGCACAGCGGTTACCCGGGCGGTCTGCGGAAGCGCTCGTTCGGCGAGCTGCTGGACACCAAGCCCGAGCACCTTGTCGAGAAGGTCGTCAAGGGCATGCTGCCGAAGAACAAGCTCGGCCGCGCCCAGGCGAAGAAGCTGAAGGTGTACGCCGGCCCGCAGCACCCGCACGCCGCGCAGCAGCCGCAGGCGCGCGAGATCACCAAGATCGCGCAGGTCGCGCAGTGAGTGAGGAACAGTCTGTGACCAGCACCGAGACCGAGGCCCCCGAGGTCGTCGAGACCACCGAGGCGACCGAGACCGGCGCCGTCGCGACCAGCGAGACCCCCGCCGCGCCGCGCCCGTCGCGCGCCGCCGGCGGCAACGCCCAGACCGTCGGCCGCCGCAAGGAAGCCGTCGTCCGCGTGCGGGTCGTCCCGGGCACCGGTGAGTTCAAGCTCAACGGCCGCACCCTCGAGGAGTACTTCCCGAACAAGGTGCACCAGCAGCTCATCAAGGAGCCGCTGGTCACGGTCGAGAAGCCGGACTCGTTCGACATCTTCGCCAACCTCAAGGGCGGCGGCGTCTCCGGTCAGGCCGGCGCGCTGCGCCTGGCGATCGCCCGCGCGCTCGTCGAGGTCGACGCCGACGACCGCCCGGCCCTCAAGAAGGCCGGCTTCCTGACCCGTGACGCGCGCGCCACGGAGCGGAAGAAGTACGGCCTCAAGAAGGCCCGCAAGGCCCCGCAGTACAGCAAGCGCTGATCGCGCCCCTGGCGCAACCCACCGGAGCGCCCATCCGTCCATCGGATGGGCGCTCCGGCGTTTTCCGGGTATTCATCTGTGTCGTTTCCGCTGTTCGGAGCGACATCCAGGGGTGGGGGACCGCGGTCCGCCCACGTCGCTAGGTTGTCGTGGTGTTCCCACAAGGAGGTCGATCGATGGCACGCCTGTTCGGTACCGACGGGGTCCGTGGCCTGGCCAACGCCGAGCTGACGCCGGAGCTGGCCATGGCGCTGGCGGCCAGCGCCGCCCGGGTGCTCGCCGCGCACGACCGCTCGCACCGGCCGGTCGCGGTCGTCGGCCGTGACCCGCGCGCCAGCGGCGAGATGCTGGAGGCCGCGGTCGTGGCGGGCCTCACGTCCGCCGGGGCCGACGTGCGCCGCGTCGGGGTGCTGCCCACGCCGGCCGTCGCCTACCTGGTCGGCGCGCTCGAAGCCGACCTCGGCGTGATGATCTCCGCGTCGCACAACCCGATGCCCGACAACGGCATCAAGCTCTTCGCCGCGGGCGGGCACAAGCTTCCCGACGGCATCGAGGACGAGATCGAGGCCGGCCTCTCCGCCGACGCGGTCCGCCCGACCGGCGCCGGTGTGGGCCGCGTCACCGACGTCGAGGACGCCCTCGACCGCTACGCCGCCCACTTGGTCGACGCGACGCCGCACCCGCTCGCCGGGCTGAAGGTCGTCGTCGACTGCGCGAACGGCGCGTCGTCGGCGGCCGCGCCCGAGATCTACCGCCGGGCGGGCGCCGAGGTCGTTGCGCTGTTCGCCGAGCCGGACGGCGTCAACATCAACGAGCACTGCGGCTCCAACCACCCGGAGAAGCTGCGCAAGGCCGTCGTCGAGCACGGCGCCGACCTCGGCATCGCCCACGACGGCGACGCCGACCGCTGCGTGGCCGTCGACTCCGCCGGCGAGCTGGTGGACGGCGACCAGATCATGGCGGTCCTGGCGCTGGCGCTGGCCGAGGCGGGCGAGCTGACCAAGGACACGCTGGTCGCGACCGTGATGAGCAACCTCGGCCTGCACCTGGCCATGAAGGCCCACAGCATCAACGTCGTGACGACCGCGGTCGGCGACCGGTACGTCCTCGAGGAGCTGCGCGCGAGCGGCTTCGCGCTCGGCGGCGAGCAGTCCGGCCACGTCGTGCTCCCGGCCCACGCCACCACCGGCGACGGCCTGCTGACCGCGCTGCGCCTGATGAGCCGGATGGCCGAGACGGGCAAGTCCCTGGCCGACCTGGCCGCGGTGATGAACCGGCTGCCGCAGGTGCTGGTCAACGTCCCGGTGGCCGACAAGGCTGCGGTCGCCGACTCTTCCGAGGTCCGCACGGCCGTCGGCGAGGTCGAGGCTGAACTGGGCGAGGAGGGCCGGGTGCTGCTGCGCCCGTCCGGCACCGAGCAGCTGGTCCGCGTGATGGTCGAGGCCCCGGCGGTCGCCACCGCCCAGGCCGCGGCCGACCGCCTGGCCGGCATCGTCTCAGCCGTTTCCTGAACCGAGGGTGACCACGGCCTCCGCGAGGCCGTGGAACACCGGGTGGGTCTTCCAGCGCACTTCGCCCACCCGGCAGCCGCCGCCGAGGTGCTTCGCCAGTGCGGTGAGCGCGATCTCGCCTTCGGCCACCGCCATCCCGGACCCCGGGCACGCGTGGCGGCCCAGGCCGAACGGCAGGCCGTCGGTCAGCGCGATCGCCACCGGGCCGTCCGGGCCGAAGCGCAGGACGTACCGGGCCGGGCAGATCTCCGTCACCAGCTCCCGCACGGTCCGCGGGCCCGAAGCCGCGAGTTCGAGCCCGGCGCAGGCCAGGAAGTTCAGCGAGTTCTCGTAGGCCGCGTGCGCCAGCACCACGGCGTTGATCGTCAGCTCGTCCTCGTCGAGCCGGCCGGCCGCGCGGGCCTCCCGCAACGCCGTCAGCCCGCCCGGCCCGGCCGCCGTCCGGCTCAGCTGCACGGCCAGCCGGAACGCCGACGCCTGCCCGGCCCGGTCGACGCCGCCGAAGACGTCCAGGTTCGCTGTCGTCGCCTCCAGGTGGTCCAGGAAGACGTCGTCCAGCTCGACCCCGAGCACCGCCGACGTCACCCGCCCCGCCACCGGCCGCGCGAAGTCGCGCACCAGGTCGAACGACGGCCCCAGCCCGGCCACCACGGTCTCGATCGACGTGCGCAGCGAAGCCGGGAACGGCTCCAGGCCGGCGATGATCTCCCGCAGCACCGCGCGCACGCGGGTGTGTTCTTCGCCGTCCCGCAGCAGCACGCTGGGGGAGCCGCCGCCGGGATCCGACGTCAGTTCGGGCGACCGCAGGGCCCGGGCGCACGCGTCGCGGCCGGAGACCACCGCGATGCCGTGCCGTTCGAACTCGTCCATCGCTTCGACACGGTAGGGCAGGATGGGCCCGTGCCGCCCGCAGAAGTCCCGGATGACGTCCTCGCCACGCCGTTCACAGACCACCTGCTCCGCAACGCCGGCGAAGACCGCCCCGCGTTCACCTGCCGCACCTTCCCCGGACCGGCCGACCACACGCTGACCTGGCCGCAGCTGCTCGCCCGCGTCCGCGGGGTCGCCCGCGAGCTGCGGCGCCGCACCCGGCCGGGCGACCGGGTGGCGATCGTCGCGCGGCAGGACCTCGGCTACGTCACGGGGTTCCTCGGGACGCTCTACGCGGGGCGGATCGCGGTGCCGTTGTCGGTCCCGACCGGCCGCACCGGCCGCGCGCGGATCGACTCGGCCTTCGCCGACGCCTCCCCGGCGGTGTGCCTCACGTCGAAGGACCTGGCCGGCCAGATCCCGCCCACCACCGTGCTGGTCCTCGACGACATCCAGCCCGACGAGACCGAGCCGCCCGCCGCGGTGGCGATGACCGATCCGGCGTACCTGCAGTACACGTCCGGCTCGACGCGCCGTCCGGCCGGCGCGGTGATCTCGCACCGGGCGCTGGTGGCCGCCTGCTGGCAGACCACGCGGTGCTACCGCGCCGACGCGTCCACCCCGCTGGCCGGCTGGGTGCCGTTCTTCCACGACATGGGCCTGGTCCTGCTCATCGGCACGCCCGTCTTCCTCGGCTCGCGGTCTGTCTTCTTCACGCCGATGGAGTTCGTGCGCGACCCGCTGCGCTGGGTCCGGCTGCTGGCCGAGCTCCCGGGCGTCGTCACGGCCGCGCCGAACTTCGCCTTCGACCTGGCGGCCGAAGCGGCGGGGGAGCTCGAAGCCGTCGACCTCTCGCGGGTGAACTCGCTGCTCAACGGCAGCGAGCCGGTCCGCCCCGCCACCGTCGAGGCCTTCGAGCGGGCCTTCGCCCCCTTCGGGCTGCCGCGGGCCGCGCACAAGCCGTGTTACGGGCTGGCCGAGGCGACGGTGTTCGTCACGAGCGCGGGCGACGAGGGGCCGACGATCACGGCGTTCGACGGCGAGCCGCGCGTGTCGGTGGGGCGGCCGTACGGCCAGCGGATCCGCATTGTCGACAAAGAGATCCAGGTGTCCGGGCCGAACGTCGCCGACCGCTACTGGGGCCGGGACGACGTGCTCGCCCCGGACGGCTGGCTGCGCACCGGCGACCTCGGCTTCGTCCACGACGGTGAGCTGTACGTCACCGGGCGGCTGAAGGACCTGATCATCGTCGACGGCCGCAACCACCACCCGCAGGACATCGAGGCTACCGTCGAGGCCGCGCACCCGGGTGTCCGGCGGGTCGCCGCGTTCGCCGTGCGGGACGGCCACGGCGAAGGCGTCGCGGTCGTGGCCGGGTGCGTCACCCGGGACGAGTCGGTCGAGACGGCCGTGCGGCGGGCCGTGTCCGCGGCTCACGACCTCCCGCTGCGGGCCCTGTGGCTGGTGCGGCCGGGCGAGGTGCCGCGGACCTCCAGCGGCAAGGTGTCCCGCGCCGCGGCCCGCGAACGCTGGTGGGGTGAGAATGGGCGCCATGAGTGACCCGGGGGCCTACGTCGACGAGATCCGGCGGATCGTCGGCTTCGCGCTGGAGATCCCGCCCGAGCGGCTCAGCGACACCACGCCGTTCGACGACCTCGGCCTGACGTCCCGGCAGCGGATCCAGCTGCTGTCCCGGGTCGAGGTGACCTACGGCGTCTCGGTCGACATCGACGAGCTCGACCGGCTGGTCGACATCCGCGGCGTCGCCGAGGTGATCTCCGAGGCGGTCGCCGCGCAGCGCGCCGGCGGGTGAGTCCCGGGCGGGTGCACTTCGCGGAAGCGCAGGTCCGGCGTCCGGGCGGACGCTAGACTCTGTGTGCATCTGCGACGGCACCGAACGGTGTCCGGGCGCGTCACAGTCCCGGAACGTCAGCGCGGAGTGCGGGATCGAAGGGGGCAGCGACCATGCCGAACGGCTACGAAGCGAGTTCGGAGGCGATGACGCGGGCGCAGATCCGCCTGGCGGACGTCGCCGACGACCCGGCCAACGAAGCGAAGAAGGTCGCGCCGACCGAAATCATCGCGGGGGACTTCGGTCGCGTGCACCAGGAGAGTTTCGGCAAGTACAAGGCCGGGATGGACGAGATCGGCGCGGGCATGACCGGGCTGTCGAACGCCCTGCTCAACCTGGGCAGCGGGATCGGGTCGGCCGGCGCCAAGTACACCGCGCAGGAAGCGAACGCCGGCGCGACGGCGAACCAGGCCGGGGGTAACCGCTGATGGCCGAATGGGCTGAGATCAAGAAGGTCCTCGACGACCCGAACGTCTCGATGGAAGCCAAGTCCAAGCTGATGGAGGAGTACAGCGAGGACACGGTCAACTTCAACGAAGAAGAAGAGGCGTACGCCGCCAAGTACATCGAGAACTACACCGACAGCGTCAGCTTCAACGACGACTGGCTGCCGGGTTCGTCGTCCGACGTCGACGAAGCGCTGAAGGAAGCGCAGCAGGAAGCGGCGGCGAAGAAGCAGGAACACGAGCGCGACACCGCCGCGCGGGACCAGGCGAAGAAGAACCTCGACGGCATCGGCACGCCGACGCTGGGGGCCGGCGCGAAGAGTTCCGACGAGCAGCTCGACCAGGGCAACGTCGCCGTCGACATGCTGGCGAAGTGGACCGACGAGGTCTGGAACCAGATCAAGGGCGACAACCCGAAGAAGGATTCCCAGAAGGAGCTCAAGGACAAGTTCCACGAGAACCGCGGGATCCAGTACCAGAAGTTCCTCGGCGACGCCGACGACCTGAGCAAGGCGCACAAGGTCGTCGAGGACGCGCTGACGAAGAGCGACACCGAGCTCCAGACCCTCTTCGACGCGTGGAAGGGCAAGGGCGCCAACGCGGCGGAGATCAAGTACGACGAGACGATCAAGCCGCACGCCAAGGAGCTGTCGGCGCAGATCGACGGCGCGGCGAAGCTGATCCCGCAGACCGTCACGCACGTCTTCGACGCCGTCAAGAAGAAGGTCGACGAGGTCCTGCAGCTGCACCGCCCGGTGATCGCCGAGGCCGACATCCCGATGGCCAAGGACGTCCTCAAGGTCGCCAACGGCGAGACCGAGGAATTCGACGACTTCATGAAGGTCGCCGGCTGGATCGACGCCGTGAACGCCAAGCACGGCAACAATTCGAACCTCGCCGAGCGCCTGCAGAACGACGACGGCTGCTTCAACGACGAGAACATCACTTACGGCCGGAACGTCTGCCGCTACTGGCGTGACGGGGCCTTCTCGAGCGAGTACCGGAGCCTGATCGCCGCGTTCGACGGGTCCTGCAAGGCCGCCAAGGACACGATCGACCAGCAGTTCGGCGCGCTGGCGCGGTACATGGACGGCTACCGCAACCAGCTCACCGAGGCCAAGAACGAAGGCGGCGGCGACCAGACCGGGAACACCGGCAACACGGGGAACACCGGGAATAGCGGCAACACGGGCACTGGGAGCACCGGCAGCACGGGGAGCACCGGCACCGGGAGCACGGGCAGCACCGGCAGCGGCTCCACGACGCCGTCGGCGGCCGAGCCCCCGAAGGCCGAGGAACCCGCGAAGCCCGACGAGGGCAAGAACCCGATCACCGGCAAGCCTTTGGAGGTCGACCCGTCGACCGGCGAGCCGTACCCGATCGACCCGAAGACCGGCGAAGCCATCAAGGACTCCGGCGACACGGACACGGTGTCGGTCAAGAAGGGCGACAACACGATCACGATGTCCGAGCCCGACAAGGAGGGCAAGCAGGACATCTCCGTGGACGACGGCCAGGGCCACAAGAAGGACTACCACCTCGACTGGGGTGACGACGACAAGGCCAAGGACGGTGCGGGCAAGGACGCCGCCGCCGACGGGGACAAGGCGTCCTTCGGGCCGCAGGGCAGCCAGCAGGCGGTCAAGGAAGGGCAGCCCTCGGCCGACGGCTCCTACAAGCCGGGCCCGGACGGCAAGATCCACATCCAGGACGGCAACCTCAAGATCACCGCGGAGCGGCCCGAGGGCCCGGACGGCCCGACGATCGTGACGGTCGACGACGGCAAGGGCGAGCCGACCACCTACACCCTGGACGAGAAGGACGACCCCAAGGCCGGGGACCTCAAGGCGGACGGCCTCAAGGCGGACGTCAAGCCGGTGGCCGTCGGCGCGGACATCCCGCACGACGCGAACGCCGAGTCCCTGCTGACGAAGGACCCCGCGCCGCCGAACCCCGACCCGGGTTTCACCCGCAGCGAGGGGGCCGGCGGGTTCACCGCGCCCGGCGGCTTCGAGGGCGACCTCGGGGGCGGGGGCAGCGTCGGGGCCGAGCCCGCGGTGGCGACCGCCGACGCGGGTGCCGGCGCCGGTGCCGGTTCCGCCGCGGACGCGACCACGACGGCCGGCGCGAGCAACTTCGGCTCGGCCGTCACCGGTGGCGGGTCGCCGGACTTCGCCGGGGCCGTCTCGCTCGACCCGGGCGCCCAGACGGGCAGCGACGCCTCGCTCCCGATGTCCGACGGCGGCGGCGGGCTCGGCGCGACCCCGGTCGACGCCGGCCTGCACCAGGCGGCCGCGAGCTCGTCGGGCATGAGCGGCATGTCCGGCATGGGCGGCATGGGGATGATGGGCGGCATGGGCGGCGCGCCGGGCGGTGGCGGCGGCGACCAGCAGCGCGGGCCGAGCCAGTACCGCATCGAGGGCGGCGTGTTCGAGACCAGCGGCGCGAAGGGCCGGATCAGCGGCTCGCTCGACGACGAGGGTGACCGTTCGATCCGGTACGACCGGTGACGAGGGCCGAGGAGTCTCAATGACTGTGTCAAGCAGCGGTTGCGGCCGTGACCGGTGGTGAGGGGTGAAACTCGCGGCCGTCGCGCAGCAGGGCCCAGATGACGTCGACCAGGCGGCGGGCCAGGGCGATGAGGGCTTGGGTGTGCCGCTTCCCCTCGCGGCGTTTGCGCTGGTAGAAGGTTTGGGATGGGCTGTTGGGGCGTTTGATCGCCGACAGGGCGGCCAGGTAGAACACCCGCCGCAGACCGCGGTGATAGCGCTGCGGGCGGTGCAGGTTGCCGCGCACCCGTC